>SBFI01000117.1 GCA_006227875.1 Acidobacteriota bacterium | reverse complement strand
ACTCGCAAAGGAAGCGACGAATACAAGACCATGGTGGCTCGTTTCGAGCTCGGCGACGGTGACTTGGTGGCAGAGAAGCCGATCGAGCTCAAGAGCACTCAGCAGTTCGCGGCGGCGGCCTTCGATTTCGACGGACGGAGGATCTTTTTGTCGGGAATCGAGGGCAAGGTCATCTACCTCGTCGATCTGGCCGCCAAGAAGCCGATCCCCGAGCTCTGGCTGGAGGTCGAGTCCGACGGGGTGATCAACGATCTGCACTACGACAACGCCACCGGCTCGCTCTTCGCTATCGGTGGTGTCGACGGTGACGTCTACCGACTGACCGAGCACGGCGAGGGTCCAAAGCCCAGCCTGATCGCCGGTTCCCTCGGTTTGCCGGTGGGAATAGCCGTCGACGACGAAAGGGGCCGGGTCTTCATCGGTGATGCCAAGGGAAAGCAGATCTGGCGAATCGACTGCTCGGCCTCGGGGAAGTGCACCGATCCGGTCTCATTGATCGCCGGCGGAAAGCTCGTCACCCCGGCCGAGCTCGATGTAGCCCCCGACGGCACGGTGTGGATCGCCGATCGTGAGGCGCAGATGATCGTCGCCTTGTCACCCGACGGCGAAGTTCTCCAGACCATCACCGATCTGCCGGCCGAGTAGGTATGCCAGGTCGAGGCCCGGCCTCCGATCGAAAGCTCAGGAAAGGGTCCACCGGCCGTCTACCAGACGCCAGAGATCGGCGGTCGTATTTTCGTCCCGCAGCTCTGGCGGCAACCTCTGTTCCCGCACATTGTCATAGCACTCGAGCATGGCAAAGCGGCGAAGCGAGGCTGGAATACCCACCGAGGTGAAGCCCGGGTGCCCGGTGGCCGGATAGGGCCCGCCGTGGTTCATCGAGGGCACTACCGCGACACCAGTGGGCATCTTGTCGTTCAACAGACGGCCAACCCTTGTTCGTAGTCGATCGGCGATATCTGCGCACAGCGCATCGTCGTCACCCCCGGTGTGGGAGTAGATCGAGCCGGTCAGGCTGCCTTCGATCAGACCCGCGATCGTCACCATCTGGTCAGCATCCTCGGCGACCACCAGCAAGCTGCAATTGCCAAAGGCCTCGGTCTGGAGCTTCTCCGGTGCGCCCAGAAACTCCCGGCCCGAGGTGCGCAGCAAAGTATTCTGAAATCGACAGCCCTGGCCCTCCAGCGCGGTGCCGCCTACAACCAGCTCGGCCCCGGCGTTCACCAGGGTCTCGACCGACTCACCAAGCCCCTCCACCACCCCGACGCCCAGGAGCGCACCAACACCCGCCTTCTCCATCCGCTCGCGCAGCAATGTCACGAAGCTATCGGTCTCTTCTCCGGCCTGTGCCACGACAAACCCGGGGCAGGTACAGAACTGACCGGTACCGAGGAGTACCGAGCCCGTCAGCTCGTCGGCGATCGCCTCGGCCCGCTCGCTGAGCGACCCCGGCAGTACAAAAACCGGATTGACACTGCTCATCTCGAGGTAGATCGGCTTGCCGGCACGGTCGGCAGCGGCCTTCAACTTCAGAGCCGCCGAGCGTGAGCCGGTGTAGCCGGTCGCGGCAACCGAGGGGTGAGACACCAGGTACTCGCCGTCGGCGTGGCTGGTGCGATAGATCATCTGCACGGTGGCAGCGGGCAGACCCACCTCCTCCACGGCCTCGAACGCGGCCTCGGCCAGCATCTGGCTGGTCCGGGGGTGGCTGGGGTGGGCCTTGGCAATCACCGGGTTACCCGCACCGATCGCAGCCGCGAAATCTCCACCGGCGACACCGTTGAAGGCGAAGGGGAAGTTGTTCGGACCAAAGACCACGACCGCCCCTTCCAGCGGTCCGAACATCGAGCGGATGTTGCTCGCCGTGTCGATGGTGGGCAGGGTCCAGCTGCGATCGCGGGCCGCCGCCGCGGCCTGCCGCAATTGATCGGTCGTGCGCGGCAGCTCGACATCCTTCAACCGTGGCGAGACCGGCAGAGCGGTCTCCAGACTGGCGGCCTCGGAAATCTGATCCTGCCGTTCGTCGACGAGGTCCGCATACCTCTCCAGAAACCGGGCCACCTTCTCGCGAGCGACGCCCCTGAGCTCGTGGCTGGCCCGCAGCCCGGCCGCCAACACAGCGTCGACGTCGGCACGGCTACTGACCGGGTACTCATGATCCAACGTCTCGCCCGTGTTGGGATCGATCGCCTTGAAGGAGCCGGTCGACTCCGCCGCCCGCCATTCGCCGTCTACAAGTATCTTTTCCATTTCAGCCTCTCTGATCCTCTCCAAAAACCCGAGCTAGGACGATGCGATCTGCGGTCGAGTGCTCAGACAGTCACGGATCACCTTCAAGGCCTCTTCGCGATCCGCCTCCGGTAGACGCCGGCGAGGTGGCCGCACCGTCTCCGTGCCCATGCCGACCTCCGCCTGGACCAGCTTGATGAGCTGGACGAACTCGGGCACCGTGTCCAAGCGCAATAGCGGCAGGAACCACCGATAGAGCTCGAAGGCCTCCTCCCGCTGACCGCTGACCGACAGCTCGAACAACCGCACCGACTCGGCGGGCAAAGCGTTGACCAAGCCCGCGATCCATCCGCTGGCCCCGGCCCAGGCCGCCTCGAAGGGCATATCGTCGAGTCCGGCAAAGACCGCCAGCCGCTCCCCCACCCTCGCCTTGACCGCCGTCACCCGACGGATATCGCCGCTCGACTCCTTGACCGCCTGCAGATTGGCATGACGGTCAGCGAGCTCGGCGATGATTTCAGGTGTGATGTCTGTGCCGTAGGCGATCGGGTTGTTGTAGAGCATGCACGGCAGATCGGTAGCCTCGAAGATGGCGGTGAAGTGGGCGATGGTCTCGTGCATCTTGCCGTTGTGAACATAAGGCGGCAACACCATGAGAGCACCGCATCCCGCTTCGGCGGCGCCCTGGGCCAGCTCGACCGATCCGGCGGTGCTGAGCGAGGAGATGCCGGGCATCACCGGCACACGTCCCTCCAGCTCCTCGACACAGGTACGTACGATCTCGATCTTCTCGTCCATCCGCAGGGTGTTGCCCTCGCCGAGCGAGCCGAGAGGAACGATACCGGTACAACCGTGATCGACGAGCCAGCTCACATGGCGGGCGATGAACTCGTGATCGATGGTCAGGTCGTCGTTGAACGGTGTGGTGATGGCCGGCATCACGCCTTTGAATTCCATACTCTTATCCTCCCCAGATGTCTCCCACCGTGAAGCCGTTTGGAAACGGGTCTTCGGGGTCGACTACGTACTGGGCAAATCCGGTGATCCAGGCGGTACCCGAGATCGTCGGGACCACGGCATCATAGTCGCCCACCTTGGTCTCACGGACGAGCCGGCCGGTGAAGGTAGTCCCCAGGATGCCCTCGTGGACAAAGTCCTGATCGAGCGGCAGCTCGCCCCTGGCCCAGAGCGTTGCCATCTTGGCCGAGGTTCCCGTACCGCAGGGCGAGCGGTCGAGCGCCCCCGTCCACGTATCGGGCCGATCCCAGTCCAGCTTGCCGGTGGAGACGATGACGGTGTTCTTGCGATGGGCATGCGGGTTTGTCGGCGGTGCCGACAGCTGCCCGATGGTGACGCCACGAATCTCCGGATTCTCGGGATGTACCGGTACCTCCAGCTGTTCACGGGTCGCTGCCTTGATCATCTCCCCCACCCTCGTGGCCTCTTTGGCTTCTGCGGGCGTCAATGTCAAACCGACCTGTTCGGCATCGGCGATGACGTAGAACATGCCGCCGTAGGCGACGTCGACTCGTACCTTGCCGATCTTGGGCACATCCACCTCTGTATCCAGGAAGACGGCAAACGCCGGCACATTCTCGAACGTCACCCGTTTGACTTTTCCACCCTCCACCTCGGCTCGCACGCCGATCAGACCGGCGGGCGACTCGAGCAGCAGCTCGGTCACCGGCTCGGCGACCGGCACCATCCCAGTCTCGATCAGCACCGTGGCGACGGCAATAGTGTTGGTGCCCGACATGCCGGGATACTCGACCTGCTCCATGATCACGTAGCCGGCATCGGCTTCGGGATGGGTCGGTGGCAGGATGAGATTGCAGTTGGCGGCCGGGTAGCCCCGAGGCTCTCGAAGCATTCTCAGCCGCAGCTCGTCGGCCTCGTTCTCGAGGTAGGTCATCTTCTCGAACATGGTCGAGCCGGGTACATCGAGAACACCGCCGACGATGACCCTACCGGGCTCACCACAGACGTGGGTGTCGACCGCGTGGATCATGTTGGATACGCGCATTTTCTTCGGGTCTCCGTCTCGAGGAGGGTCATTCTCGTACAGTCGGCAGTGATTTGGAAGCCGCTGAGGACCGCCCTCTTCCGTCAATCGCCCTTTCCCGCTTCCCTACCCCACCGGATAGGGAGGCCCCTGCCTTGGTGAGTGGGGCGATTTTGGCCCAAGTGGCAAAGAATCAGCCTTGAGATGTGCACGAGTCTCGGATGCTGGGCTCGGCTACGTCTGATCCTCGCACTTTTCGTTTGCGTATGGCTCGGTCTCGGGCCCATCGCCGCCGCCGCAACCCAGCGGCAGGCCGAGGCGGAGTGCTGCTGCGGTGTGGCAAGCGTCTGTCTGATGTCCGGCTGTAACTGTGGCCGTCAACAGGCCGCCGGGCCAGCCGAGTGTGGCGGTCTGCGCTCCACCGATAGCCCAAGCACCGCTGCCACCGTTTTTGGTCACCTGTTGGGGCTTGTCGAAGGCGAGCCGCTACTGGATACCGTCCCTGCCAGCGACCGGACTGCCGCAGGCGATTACCCGGTCCTGGAGGACACTCCCAACACACCCGATCCCCCCCCTCCCCGCGCTCGCTGAGCGATCTTCTCGCCCCAAAAGAAAACACAAAAGAACCACCGATCACAGTGTCGGTTGGAATCGCCATTGCGAGGAGTCACTATGAAGAGCTCGAGGAAGGCCCTAGTTCTCTGTTCTGCTGCGCTGCTCCCGGCGCTGCTGTTCAATTCGATTGGCTTTGCCCAGCAAGAGGAATCCACGGATACTTCCGCGCC
>SBFI01000459.1 GCA_006227875.1 Acidobacteriota bacterium | reverse complement strand
ATCGCCTGGATACTGGTCACAGCACCTTGCGCCGTCGAGGTGATGCGCTCCTGGAGCTCACCCATCTCGGTGGCCAGGGTCGGCTGGTAGCCGACGGCGGACGGCATACGACCGAGAAGCGCCGACACTTCGGAGCCCGCCTGCGAGAAGCGAAAGATGTTGTCGATAAAGAGCAGCGTGTCGGCTCCAGTCTGATCGCGGAAGTACTCGGCCATGGTCAGCGCCGACAAGGCCACCCGCAGCCGGGCACCGGGCGGCTCGTTCATCTGCCCAAAGACCATGACGGTCTGGTCGATAACGCTCTTGCCGGTATCACCGATCTTGGCCTCCTGCATCTCCAGCCACAGATCATTTCCTTCACGAGTCCGCTCGCCGACACCGGCGAAGCACGAGTAGCCACTGTGGAAGCGAGCCAGTCGCGCGATGAGCTCCTGGATGATGACCGTCTTGCCCACCCCGGCGCCGCCAAAGAGCCCCGCCTTGCCCCCCCGCACCAGCGGACAGAGGAGATCGATGACCTTGATACCGGTGTCGAACATCTCGGTCTTGGACGACAGGTCTTCCAGCTCCGGCGGATCGCGATGAATGGGCCGCCGTTCCGTCACCTCGAACGGACCCCGATCGTCGATCGTCTCTCCCACCAGGTTGAAGACACGACCAAGGGTCTCCTCTCCGACCGGCACCGTAATCGGCCCACCGGTATCGAGGATGGGTGCGCCACGTTGCACGCCATCCGTCGAGTCCAGCGCTACCGCGCGGATCCGGCCGCCGCCGAGCTGGGCCGCCACTTCACACCAGAGAGTCTCGGTCGTGGTCTCACCCAGGACGGTCCGCTCGACCTCGACCCGGAGGGCGTTCAAGATCTCGGGGAGGTTGTCCTCGGGGAACCGGGCATCGAGTGTCGAGCCGATGACCTGTGTGACTTCGCCGTAGTTGCCGTTTTCCATCTCGTGCCTCGAACCAGTAGGTTTTGATTATTCGAGCGCGGCCGCTCCGCCGACGATATCCAGGAGCTCCATCGTGATCGCGGTCTGGCGCGCGCGGTTGTACTGTTGGGTCAAACGCTTGATCATGTCCTCGGCCGCGTCGGTAGCGGCTTTCATCGCTACCATGCGCGCTACCTGCTCACTGACCGAGGCATCACTGAAACATTGGAAGAAGTGGATCTTTACCGTTGCGGGCAGCAGCTCTGCCAGCAGCTCCCGGGGCTCGGGTGAGTATTCGTAGTCGACCTCCGAGGTGCTTTTCGGCACCTCGCCCTCCTCGACCTCACGCTTCAGCGGCAGGACCTGCTCGATCACCGGTCGCTGCCGGCCGGTCGAGATGAACTTCATGTAGGCCACGTGCACCGAGCCGATCTCGCCACGGATAAATTCGTCCATCAAACGGCTGGCCAGGGGCTCGACTTCGTCGTAGCGAGGCAGATCGCTGATGTCGGTGATCGCCTCGCCAACCTCGTAGCCATGAAACTCGAGATAGGCGTTGCCCTTCTTGCCGACGACAATCAACCGGCTTTCGCGGCCCTCGGTCTCGAGCTCCTGAAGGTACTCTCCCGCCGATCTCAATACATGGGCGTTGTAGCCGCCACACAGGCCCCGGTTGCTGGTCAGCACCACCAGCAGCGGTGGCTCCGTCGCCTCGGGTGTCCTCATCAGGGGGTGCGCGACGTCGGTAGTGGCGGAGGCCAGGCGGTCGGTGAGCTCCGTCAGCTTCTCGGTGTAGGGCCTTCCCGCAACGGCGCGTTTGAAGGCCGCTTGAAAGCGGGCCGTCGCGATGAGCTGCATCGTCCGCGTAATCTTGCGGATGTTCTGCGTCGCTCGACGCCGCTTGACGAGAACCCGACGGTTGGCCATGGCTTCAGTCGGCTTCCTTCTGCGCGTAGACCGTCTTGAAGTCCTGAATCGTCCGCCCGAGCTTCTCCTCCAGCTCCTCGGTCAGCTCCCCGGTCTCCCGGATCTCAGCCAGCAGCTCGGGCACCGTGTTGCGGCAGTACACGAGCATCTGGCTCTCGAAGGCAGCCACCTCGCCCACCGGCAGGTCGTCCAGATACCCCTTGGTGCCGGCATAGATCGAGACGATCTGCTGTTCCACCGGATAGGGCTGGTACTGCGGCTGCTTGAGCAGCTCCACCACCCGGTAGCCGCGGTCGAGTTGACGCTGAGTGGCCGCGTCGAGATCGGTGCCCAGCTGGGCGAAAGCCTCGAGCTCGCGGAAGGAGGCCAGATCCAGACGGAGCGAGCCGGCGATCTTCTTCATCGCCTTCACCTGGGCGTTGCCACCAACACGAGACACGCTGATGCCGACGTTTACCGCCGGTCGGACACCGGCAAAGAAGAGGTCGGGCTCGAGATAGATCTGCCCATCGGTGATCGAGATCACGTTGGTGGGAATGTAGGCCGCGACCTCTCCCTCGAGAGTCTCGATCAGGGGAAGTGCCGTCAGCGAGCCACCGCTATCCGGGAATTTATGGATCCGGTAGCTGTCTTTGTCGGGGAGGGTCTCGAGCCAGGCCTCGGCTTTCTCCAGCCCCTCGGGCCGGTGATAGGTGCCGTTGACCTCGTCGGGTCGATGCTCTTCGGGAGCGGTCAGTCCTTCGGGGTGTTTGTGGGCCAGCGATCGATCACGGCTGTCCTCGGGCGTATTCTTGGGCACGACGGCATACTCGTCGCGCAGCTTCACCGCCCGCTCGAGCAGCCGCGAATGGAGATAGAAGACATCGCCCGGGTAGGCCTCACGACCCGGCGGTCGCTTCATCAGCAGAGAGAGCTGCCGGTAGGCGTGGGCCTGTTTGGAGAGGTCGTCGTAGATCACCAATGTAGCCCGGCCCTCCCGGTACATGAAGTACTCGGCCATGGCCGCACCGGCGTAGGGGGCGATGTATTGCAGGGGCGCGGGGTCCGAGGCGCTGGCCGACACCACGATGGTGTAGTCCATCGCACCCTCTTCCCGCAGTTTTTCCATGATCGCCACGACGTTCGACTCTTTCTGCCCGACCGCCACATAGACGCAGATGACGTCGCCACCCTTTTGGTTGATGATCGTGTCCAGCGCGATGGCCGTCTTGCCGGTGCGGCGGTCACCGATGAGCAATTCCCGCTGACCACGACCGATGGGGATCATGCTGTCGATGGCTTTGAGCCCCGTCTGCAGTGGCTCGTTCACCGGTTGGCGCTGGGCGATGCCGGGGGCCTTGAACTCGAGCGGCCGGCGGTGGGGTGTCTCGACCGCCCCCTTGCCATCGAGCGGCCGCCCCAGTGGATCGACCACCCTACCGATCAGGGCCTCGCCACAGGGAACACTCAAGAGCTGGCCGGTGCGGCGGACCTCGTCGCCCTCGCGGATATCGATGTAGTCGCCAAAGATGACGACACCCACCGAGCTCTCTTCGAGGTTGAATACCTGGCCGTACTGACCGTTGGCGAACTCCAGCTGCTCAAAGGCCATGGCACTGGAGAGCCCATAGACGCGAGCGATGCCGTCGCCCAGCTCGAGCACCCTGCCGACCTCGGCCAGATCGACCTCACTGCGGTAGTTTTGTATCTCCTCGGACAGAACCGACGAGATCTCATCAACCTTGAACTTCATCTCTTCACCTCAGCTGCCTTACGAAGTACTTACATGTTGACTACCGCCGTGAAGCTCTCGCGACGCTCGCTCGACCATCTCCTCAGCGAGCTTGCGGATCTTCCTGGCGATGCTGGTGTCCATCTTTCCGTCCCCGATCTGGAGAATCATCCCGCCGAGAATGGACGGCTCGATCTTCTCGACCAGTTGAGCCTCTTTTCCGGTCAACTTCGACGTCGTCACCCGGAGGCGCTGCCTCACCCTGTCGCTCAGGGGGATAGCAGTCGTTATCCGAACGTCGACTTGCCCCCTGAGCACTTCGTACTCCTGGCGGTAGGCCTCGACCAGGGCGTGAATCAGCTCGAGTCGCCCCTTGCGGTTCATCACCTGGAGCGTGTCGACCAGCAGATCGCTCAAGCGGCCGCGGAACAGACTCTCGACCGCCTCTCGGCGGCTCTCCTCCTTGACCAGCGGCGACTGCAGATAATCCCCGAGCTCCGGCGCCTCGTCCATGAGTGATCCCAGCTGCAGTAGCTCCTCGAGTATCTGATCGACCTCTCCGGAGCTCTCGGCCAGACCCAGCAACGCCTGGGCATAAACCCTGGCTATGGCCAGCTGGCGCTCGTCGATGGTTCTGGACATAGTGAGCAGCCTCAGTTGCTGTCCAGCTCCTCCAGCTGATCGATCGACTCCGAGATCAGGTCTTCGTGATCCTGGGCACTGATCTCCCGCCCGAGGACCCTCGAGGCGATGTCCGACCCGAGAGCGATACCGGTCTCGTACAACTCCTTGACGGCGGCCTGCTTGGCGAGATCGATCTCCCGTTTGGCCCGCTCGACCATCAGATCGGTTTCGGACCGCGCCCTCTCCTCGATCCGGACCTTGACCTCCTCGGCATCGCGCCGACCCTTTTCGACAATCTCGTGGGCCTCGGTGGTCGCCGTATCCAGCTTATTGCGGTACTCGGCGAGCTGGGCCTCGGCCGCCTCCCGATCCTGCTTGGCCTGTTCGAGCGAGTCGCGAATAAACTGCTCGCGGCGCTGCAGACCACTCAACATCGGTCCCCAGGCAAACTTCCCCAGAACCAGGATGACCGCCAGAAAGATTACCAGCGTCCAGATGGCGTTGCCGATGTCGCCGGCAAAGAGATTGACTTCACCCTCCTCAGCCGCCCAGACGGACGCCACTGAGACCATCGCCATGACCAGCAGACCGATTCCAGCCTTTTGCCTCATTCGTCTCGCTCCGGCCCCGTTGGATCGACCTAGAAAACCGCCAGCAGCGTCACCACCACGGCAAAGAGCGTGGCGCCCTCGATCAGGGCGGCGGTGATGATCATGGCGGTGTTGATCTGACCTGCGGCCTCGGGTTGGCGGGCCATCGACTCGACGGCGCTGCCACCGATACGACCGATGCCGGCGGCCCCACCCATGATCACCAGACCGGCGCCGATAGCACCACCCAGCTTGCGGGCACCGTCGGTGGTAAGAAAGATGGCCGACTCGCCGTCGGCTTCGGCGGCCTGGGCGGCCGGGGCGAAAACGAGAACCACGGCGATGATCATGAATGCGAGTACAAGCTTCGAGAACTTCTTGCTCATGTGAATAGCTCCCTCGTTACTTCCTGGTGATCGTGCGGGGCCGATCACCGATTGGCAATTCGCCATCGCAGTCACGCCTCGTGGCCCGCGTGCCCCGCGCATCTCCGGGCATGGCGAAGATCAAGCTCAAGCATGCACCTCCTCGTGGTGCTCGTCGTGGTGGACGGCCACCGACATGCCGATAAAGAGCGTCGTCAAGAAGGTGAAAATGAACGCCTGTAGGAAGGCGACAAAGATCTCCAGCAGGCTGATACCGACACTGCCCAGCACCACCGGCACGGCAACCGCCAGGCCGAGACCGGCACCGCCGGCACTCCCGGCAGACAGGATGAAACCCAAGAGCACCGCCAGCAGCGTGTGCCCGGCCACCATATTGGCAAAGAGTCGAACCGCCAGGGCAAAAGTCTTGGCCAACATGCCCATCAGCTCGACTGGCACCAGGATCGGGGCCAGCCACAGCGGACCGGGACAAAGATGGGCGATGAAGTCCTTGCCGCCGAGGCGAAGACCGTTGAACACCATCATGACGAGTGTGGTGATGGCAAAGGTGCCGGTGACCCAGATGTTGGAAGTGGCCGTGCCGCCTATGTTCAGACCGAACAGCCCCGTGATGGGGGCGATCGGCAGCAGACCGAGCAGGTTGATGGTCAGGATGAAGAAGAACGTGCTCCAGATGTACTTGATGAACCTGTCGGTGTGCTCACCGAGTGCCGGCTCCGCCACCTCTTTGCGCAGGTACTGGCAGATCGCCTCCATGCCGTTGGCGAACCCCTTGGGCACCATCCCCTCGAGCGAATCGTCATCGATCTTGCGACGGCGAAAGAGCGGTGGCAGGAAGATGGTCAACAACAGACCCGCGGCGATGATCATCGTGATGTGATCACTCAGGATGGTGATCTCGCCATTCGGCGTCAGCGGGCCGAGGTCGGCCTCTTTGGTCACGATGGGGTGCTGGACGACGTGACTGAGTGGATTGCTGCCGGCAGCCATTGTTTCAGATCTCGGTTCTTGCCTTCTTCAATCTCGACCGCGTTTTACCGCATACCCGACATCGATGGCCAAAAAGGCCAGATAGCTGATGGCCACCCAGATGAGCAGGGCGGGACGATGAACCTCCATCGTCAGCAGAACAACGAGTGCCCCACCGAGGACCACGAGCATCCTGATCGCCATCGACGCCAGAAGATAGGGTCCTCGCGCCTGGGGCGGACGACCGGCGCCAACCGCCAGCGGCAGCCCGCCTGCCAGCGAGCCGAGAAAACTCAACCCGCAGCCGACAGCCATCCCGCGCACGGCCTCGGAGCCACCGAGTGCCCGGGTGGGAAAGACGCCAACAGCGAGCGTTCCCACCGCCATCAGAGCCAAAAAGAGCACAAAACGCAGGTAAGACCGGACCGCATCCGGCCCCACGCTCATGATGAATCCTTGCTGCGCTCAGAGTTTTGCGCCTCCACGGCCCCTTTTGCCGAGGCGACCCGCGTGGCGCGAATCAGATTATACATACCGCCGATAATCCCCACCGCCGCACCGATCAGCAGCCCGAGGGGACCATTGCCGTAGTACCGTCCGATCCAGTATCCAAAGAGCGCCAGTCCGGCAACGCCCGCCGCCAGCTCGAACCCGAGACCGGCAAGTCTCGAAGAGCTCGGACGCTTGGTCATGGGTAAAGCGACTCCGGACTCGGCCGCGGTAGCGCACGGATCTGCCCGCCCAATCAACCAGCCACCGCGGGCCGGCGTAGTCTAGCAACCTCGGTGGGGCCCTTCAACGGGAAACGAAGCGGCCGGCCCGACCACGCGCCTTCGGCGCGCGGTGCCCGCCGGCCGGGGTGGCCGGATCTACGGCTCCCGCGAATAGACATACCGGATCCGCGCCCCCGGCGACAGATCGCGGACGGCGAGAGTCACCTGACGGTCACCCTTGACAAAGCTGGTCGTCAGATCTGCGGACAGCGGCCGCCAGCCGGAATTGGCGAGATCCGCCTCCAGACGGCGCCGGACAACCGCCGCCCCGTCGGAGGTATCGAACTCGAGATAGTGCATCCCGGCATCGGCCTCACCGAAGTCGACCAAGCTCGAAGGTGTGTAGAGAGGGAGGTCACGAGGAAAGCCCTGCGGCAGCACCCCGGAGATCTTTTCTCCCCCTACCTGTTTCGCCTTCTGGTCGAATGCGGTGGTAAGCCCGGCATCGAATCCTTCGCCGACCTCGACGGTGTCCAACTTCTCGGCCGGGCCGCGCTCACCCGATCTCTGGCAACCGACGGCGACCAGCAGCAATACTGCCAGCAGCAAGACTGACGGCTCTATTTTCGGTTGTTGTGGCACTCCGTCAGGATTTCTCGGTCGGAGCCGGCTCCCCGAGATCGACCAGGGCCTCGAGGGGCGAGGCGCCGGGGCATTCGGACCCAGGCAGATCGAGAGGAACCTCGATCCCGAGCTCGAGGATCTCCCGCTGTCGATCTACCAACGCTGCGAGCGAGGTCTCCGAGAGGATCTCCTCGACGGCGTTCTTTACCGTGAGCAGGACCTCGCGGATGGAACAGTGGCGGGTTCCCACCTCGATATCACAGGGCAGCGACAGAATCTGATCCACCGAGGTCGTCTGGCCTTCGAGGGCCACCAGGATGTCCCGCAGGCTCACCTCATCGGCCGGGCGCGCCAGGGAATGCCCGCCCTGGGGCCCCCGGTTCGAGCGAATCAAGCCGCTCTTGGCCAGTTGCGCCAGGATCTGCCGCAGATAAGGCTCCGGGATCGCCTGCCGTTGCGCGATCTCCGCGCTGGTGACCGGTCCCTCCTCACCCCGCATGGCGACAAAGAGCATCGCCCGAAAACCGTACTCACCCTTGGTGGATATCTTCATCGCCGCTTACCGTAACACATCAAATCCTACCCAGCTGTGACAGTTCCAGATCGAGGAGCCCGGTCAAATCTTGGAGGTCGCCCTGCCCCGCGTGACGGTCCAGATGGAGAGCCTGCATACCGAGCGCCAGGGCTCCCTCCAAGTCCTGTCGCCTGCGGTCACCGACATGGAGAGCCTGCGATGGGGGCTCGCCCAGTAGGTCGAGCGCACGCTGGAAGATGGCGGGATGCGGCTTTTCGGCACCCACCGCTGCCGAGTAGACGATGGCCTCGAAACCCGCGGCCAGACCCAGGTCCTCGAGCAGCTCCGGCAGCCGCTCGTCCCAGTTGCTCACCACTGCCAGCCGGATACCCTCTGCCGCCAGCTGATCCAGGACTTCTGTCACCTCGGGATAGATCTCCCAGGCCTCCGCCCGCGCAAAACGGTCGAAGAGCTCCGCCTTGGCGAACCGGCTCGGGCGATCCACACCCAGGTGCTCACAGACCCGATCCGCAAAGCGGCCCCACCAACCACGAGCGCCTTCAGGGTGGGCGGCAAATCGGTCCTCGCCAAAGCGCACCGAGCATTCGAGCTCCTCCCATACGAGCCGCACCACGGGCTCCAGCTCCTTGGGATTCACTTCGATCCCATGCCTGGCCAACACCTCGGTGTAGATGTCGAACAGCCGCGGCGGATGGATCAAGGTGCCGTTGACATCGAGCGTGACGGCTCGAATCGGTCGAACTTGCACATCATGGCCTGTGCTACGCTGCCGATCGGTCATGTCTCCCACCCTCAGGCTCTTGATCTCGGCGGTCACCTTGTCGGCCTGGCTGGTGCTCCTCTTCAGCGGCTGGTCGTTTGGCGGCGCTGTCTATCTGCTGTTGGGAGTGGCGCTGGTGGTCTTCCCCTGGACCTCTTTGCGCACCTTTCTGCGCTCGAGCTCGACCGAAGAAAACTAGTCGAAGCGTCCCGGTTCCCGGCGCTGGTGCAGCTGTTTGAGCCGGTCGACGCCGCCAAAGGCCGTAAAGACCAGTGCCGCCACCGCCAGACCGCTCAGCACCGCATGGTGCCAGAAGAAGTCACGCCAGACGAGAAGCACGGCGGCCGTGACGCCGCCCGCCACAAAGGCCCACAAAACCCTGTTCCTCATCCTCTTCGCCAGTCTTCCACAGTATTCGACAGCACCCCCACACCTGGAATCTCTACCTCCACGGTGTCTCCATCGGTCAGCCGGCCGACACCGCCGGGGGTACCGGTGAGCAGCAGGTCGCCGGCTTCCAGGGTCATCATGCGCGAGGCATAGACCAAAAGCTCGACCGGCCCCCAGGTCATATCCTTTGCCTCTCCCCGCTGACGCTCTTCGCCGTCGACTCGGGTGATCACCTCCAACCCTTCCAGTTCGGCATCGACTCGAATCGCCGGCCCAAGCGGGCAGAAGCTGTCGAACGACTTGGCGCGGGCAAAGGTGGCGTCCCGGCGCTGCAGATCACGGGCCGTCACGTCACAGGCGCAGGTGACACCCAGGACGGCGTTGCGCGCTTCGTCCTCAGAGGCCCGCCGGAGACGGTGACGCAGAACCACGGCGATCTCTCCTTCGAATTCCACTTGCTCACTCTCGGGAGGCAGGATGATCGGCGCCTTGGGGCCGATTACCGAGGAGGGCGATTTGAGGAAGAGAACCGGTTCTTCCGGCTCGGGATTCTCGAGCTCGCGCACATGTTCCCGATAGTTGCGCCCACAACCCACTATCTTGCCGGGTACCACGGGCGCCAGCAGTCCCTTGGTCGACTCGACGACCCGACCCAGCTCCCAGCCGCCCGGGCGGACCTCGAAAGGCTCCGAGTGGAGCACACGGAGATCGCCATCTTCGTCGGTGGCGGCATAGAAGCCCTCGGGGCCCACGCGGTAGAGAAGCATGATCGTCTGACACCCCCCGGGGATTATGCTCGGCTACCGTCGCACGATCAACAGCCAGAGAAAGAAGGGGCCACCCAAAAGAGCCGTCAGAATGCCGACCGGCAGCTCGGCCGGCGCCATGATGGTGCGCGCCCCCAGGTCACAGATGGCCAGAAAGATCCCCCCTCCCAGCAGACAGGCGGGGATCAGGTAGAGGTGGTCGTGTCCGACCCAGCGGCGCAAAATGTGCGGCACGATCAACCCGACAAAACCGATGGGGCCCGTCACCGCAACCAGCGCGCCGATCATTGCCGAGGTCACACCCAAAACGGCAAGCCGTACCCTCAACAGACTCACCCCGCGACTGGCCGCCAGCTCCTCGCCGGTCAGCAGCAGGTTCAGATCCCAGCGATGCACCGCGAGCACGAGGCCTCCCACCACGACCCAGGGCATTACCCAGAGCACCTCTCCATAGCCGACCACCGACACCCCGCCCATCATCCATCTCACCATGCGAAAGGTCTTGGTGAAGTCGGCCAGATACTGGAGAAACAGAATCAAAGCCGAACACGACAGCGAAATGGCGATCCCGGCCAGCAGAAGAGTGGTCACCTCCACTCCAAAGCGGGTCACGGCGAGGCCGAGGATGACCAGCGACACCGCCAGCGCGCCGATGAAGGCGGCGGCCGCCACCGCCGGGAAGCCCACCGCCGAGCCGATCCACTCCAGCTGCATGGCGAGCACCGCTCCCAGGGCCGCGCCACCGGCAACGCCCAGGGTGTAGGGCTCGGCCAAGGGGTTGCGAAAGAGAGTCTGAAAGGCAAGACCGGAAACCGCCAGGGCTCCACCGGCGAGGACCGCCAGCAGTACCCGCGGTAACCGTATACGCCAGAGAATGGTGGCTGCTGTCCCATCGCCGGCGAGCGCGTCCTCGAGGGATATCGCCTGGCTTCCAATAAGAGGCGCCCCCAGGGTGGTCACGATCCAGAGGACCAGCAGCACCAACAGTGCCGTTCGCGGACTCAACGCCCGAGCTCCAACAGGGTCACTGGCCGCTCTCCCTCGCGCACGATCTCGAACGGGGCTCGAAAGAGCTCGCTCAGCAGCTCCGGTTGCAGGATCTTCGCGGGGACATCACAGGCCAAAGCCCTTCCTCCACGCAAGGCAAAGATCCGATCGGCGATAAGCGAGGCGAAGTTCAAATCATGGGTCGCCGCCACCACGGTCTTCTCGGCCTTGCGGTTGAGGTCCAGCAGCAGGGCCGCGATCTCCCGCTGATGGCTTGGATCGAGATGGGTCGTGGGCTCATCCAGGATCATGACCTCGGCTTCCTGCGCCAGGGCAGTGGCCACATAGACCGCCTGCTGCTCGCCACCCGACAGCTCGGTCAGCAAGCGCTCCCTGAGCCCACTTATCCCCACCTCTTCGAGAGCCCGGGCAACGGCCTCGAAGTCGCTCCCTCGAGGCGCTCCACGGAAGGGCGACAGATAGGGGTAGCGGCCGAGCAGCACCATCTGCTCGACGGTCAGCGGCACACGCGTGGGGCGTATCTGTGGCACATAGGCGAGGTGACGGGCCCGCTCGCGTCGCGACAGGGAAGCCAGATCGGTGCCTTCGAGACCGACCGTGCCGCTCGACGGCTGGAGAAGTCCCACCAGCATTCTGAGCAGGGTGGTCTTGCCGGCACCGTTCGGCCCCACCACCACCAGGCACTCGCCGCGGCTGACTTCGAGATCAACTTTGTCGAGGATCTGCCGCCCGTCGAACTGCCAACCGACGGCCTCTGCGGCGAGTATGGGCGCCGCGGTCATCTGGATCGGACGCAATCGTACAGGGCCCTGCGGAGCTCCCAGTAGATACGCGGCAACCTGGGACCCGGGACCAGAACATGGTCTCCGGCCACCACCTGTACGCAGCCGGGGCCGGCGAGCTGCTGTTCGGGAAAGGCGGCCCAGTCCTGCTTGAGCCAGGCGATCGAGCCGGGAGAGGGCTGCAGCTCCACGATCGCATCGGGTCGGCGCCCGAGAATCTCCTCGAGCCCCACCTGGGGATAGGAGATCGGGGAGTCGGCGAAAGCGTTGAAGGCACCCAGTCGAACCAGGAGCTCATGGAGATAGGTCCCGGGACCCGCCACCAGGATGTCGCTGAAGCTCCGGGGCCGCCGCCCCATGGTGATGACGACGCGGGGAGCTCCCCCGACACGCTTGGGCATGAGGTCGATCTCGAACTCACGCACAAAGTCCTCGGCCGCCTCGCTGACACCAGCCCTCTCGCCGATCCTGCGTGTCGTCTCGATGATGTCGCCGATGGTCTCGCTCTCGACGGTCAGCACTTCTACCCCCAGGCGTTCGAGCTGGCCTCGTAGCTTGTCCTCGCTGCGCAGCAAGATGGCCAGATCGGGCTCGAGAGCCATGATCCCCTCGAGACTCACGTCGAACAGCCCACCCACTTTGGGTTTGTCAGCGAACTCCGGTGGCCAGGAGCTGTAGTCCCCCACACCCACCACCCGGTCGCCGAGACCCAACACATAAAGGGTCTCGGTCACACTGGGAGCCAGCGCCACGATTCTCTGCGGCTCGCCCCGTACCATCGGCTCGTCGCAGGCCACCCCCGCGAGCGCCGCCACCAGCGCCGCTCCACCCAACCAGATGGTAGCGGGCCTAGTCGAGATCAGAAGGAGACCTCCAGCCCGCCGACAAAGGTTCGGCCCGGCGCCGGGAATCCCAGAGCCTCGGCGTACTCCTCATCGGCGACATTCTCGATACGAGCATAGGGTGCGATCCTACCAGTGACCCGCCACTCCGCCGCGAGGTCGAGCCGCAGATAGCTGTCGTTCACCGATCGAACAAATGTGATCGGGTCGACGTCTGCTCGCTCCCCGACATAGCGGAGAGTGGCGTTGACCGTAAAAGGCTCGGGGTAGACGGTGGCAACCAGGCTCGAGGTTCGCTCGGGGCGGCGCAACAGCGCCAGCCCCGTCTCCAGGTCCTCGGTGTCGAGAAGGGTCGCGTTCCACCGCAGCACCAGCAGCCGGGTCCGATAGCCGGCTTCGAGCTCGAGACCACGGGTCTTGGCCCGTCCCACGTTGACGTTGCGAAAGGCCACAAAGTCGAAATCGATCAGATTCTCCAGACGGTTCTCGAAACCGGTGATGCCCACCCTCCAGCTGTCCGCGGCATAGTCCACCGCGAGCTCGACACTGTTGTTTACCTCCGGCTGGAGATCCGGATTGCCGGTGACCGGGAAAAAGAGCTCGCCGATCGAGGGGGCTCGGAAGGCCCGGCCATAGCTCGGAAGGCCCGGCCATAGGATCCTCGCACCCGCAATCGCTCTGATATCGAGTAGATCGCTCCCAGCCGTGGGCTGGTCTGGGAGCCGAACACATCGTTGTCGTCATAGCGCAAGCCCAGATCAAGGGTCACCGGACCCAGGGCTTGGAAGACCTCGCCAAACATAGCCCAGGTGCGCTGGCTCTCGCCGTCCAGACTGACCCCGAAAACCGAGCTGTCGGTCACCTCGGCGCGGTCGTACTCGCTGCCAAAGGCGATCCACCTGTCGGGGGCGAAGGCGTAGGAGGCCACGGCTCTGGCTCGCCGCGACTCCGACTCGGTATCCGAGGCGGTAAAACCGAAGGGATCGTCCGGATCCCGAAAGGCGCTGTCGTAGGCGACGGCCGACAGCCGGGCATCGATCTGCCAGTGCCCCAGCTCGGCCCGAAAGGG
>SBFI01000088.1 GCA_006227875.1 Acidobacteriota bacterium | reverse complement strand
GGGTCCAACCGGTCCTTGCCATCGCCCCACCCCCCACTGTTTGCATTGTAAACCACCCGGGGGCCGGCTGCACCCCAGCTCACGGCTTGTTGGCAACGGTGCCTCAGGGTGCCAGGATTACCTTGGTGCAGCCGTCGAGCCGCCGCGCAAAGAGCTCGTAGCCGCGGACACCCTCGGCCAGCGGCAGCCGGTGGGAGATGATCGTCGCCAGATCGTAGGCTTGCGCTCGCACCAGGGGCAGGACGCGGTCGATGTAGGCGCGCGCCGGACAGCGGCCGGTGCGATAGGTCAGGTTCTTGTCATAGGCCTCGACGGGCGAGAAGGCGTGCCGCGGCTCGGTGTGAACACCGGCCGCCGAGATGGTGCCCCCTGCTCGCACCACATCTATCGCCAGACGCGTGGCTTCGGGACTGCCCACGGCCTCCAATACCGCGTCGACGCCGCGACCCTCGGTGGCTTCCCGCACCACCTCGAGGCTCTCGCTCTGCAGGTGATCGAGTGGCTGGGCGCCAAAGCCCGCGGCCAGCGACAACCGCTCACCGAGGGAGTCGAAGGCAAAGATCTTCTCCGCCCCCAGCTCGCGCGCGGCGACGATCGCCATCAGGCCCACCGGCCCGCACCCGACCACGGCTACCGTCGAGCCCGGCTTCACCTCCGCCCGATCGGCGCAGAAGAAGCCGGTCGAGAGGATGTCGCCGGCCAGGAGCGCCTCCTCGATGGGCGCTCCGTCGGGGATCGCCACCAGGGTCGAGTCGGCCAAGGGCACCCTCGCGTACTCGGCTTGACCGCCGTGAAGACCCTCACCCTCCTCGACCCAACCGAACAGTTGCCCTTTCGCGCAGCGGGCGGTCAGTCCTTCACGGCAGAAGAAACAGTCGCCACAACTGGTGGTGAAGGGGCAGACAACGGTGTCGCCGACGGCAAACCGACGGACACTCGGACCGGCCTCGACGACCTCGCCGAGCATCTCGTGGCCCATGACGGTGCCCCGGTCTAGCCCGGTCTCGCGGCCGTGGTAGACGTGGAGATCGGATCCGCAGATGGCGCTGAGGCGCACCCGCAGGATCACCTCCCCCGGGGCGCGGATCTCCGGCTCGGGCACCGATTCGTAGCTCACCGACTCGACCTCTTGGAAGGTGATGGCTTTCATCGGCGTTGCTTGTGGCGTCGGCGGTGAGGAGTCATGGTGCGAGCTTAGCAGTGGCCGTGTCCGCTTGCGGCTTCCCACCGCGGGGAGTAGAGTAGCCTTTGCTCCGACAAGGTAGTCAGTCCGGTGAGAGCCGGATGCCAAGCTCAACCAGGTGCTCGCTTCGATTGGGAGGATGCCATGCGCCAGACAGTCAAGGTCTCACTGGTAGCCGCTCTGCTCGTCACCTCCGCGGCCAGCTGGGCTGCAGCCCAGGAACGCCTCTCGGATGGGGTTCTCGGTCAGGTCGGGGTGGTGACACAGAATCTCTACATCGGCGCCGACATCTTTCGCATCTTCGACGCTGAGACCCCCGAGGATATCCCCTTTGTAGTGGCTGGGATCCTGCAAACTGCCATGGACACCGACTTTCCGGAGCGGGCCGAGGCGCTGGCGGACCAGATCGCGAGCACCGAGCCGCATCTCATTGGTCTCCAGGAGGTCTCGCTGATCAGGGTGCAGTCGCCGGGGGACTTCCTCATCGGCAATCCCCAGCCAGCGGAAGACGTGCTCTACGACTACCTGGATATCCTTCTCGATGCCCTGGAGGCTCGCGGGCTCGACTACGTCGTCGCGGGTGTGGTCGAGAACGCCGACATCGAGCTGCCCTTCTTCGCCGGTGTCGGCGGCGGTGGGCAGCCGCTATTCGATGACGTCCGGCTCACCGACCACGACGTCATCCTGGCGCGGTCGGACGTCGCCACCGCCAATGTCGTCGCCGACAACTTCGAGATCAACATCGAGTTCAACATCGGCGGCGTCGATGTCGTGCTCTATCGTGGCTACGTCTACGTGGACGCCACCGTTCGGGGTCGGACCTACCGCTTTGCCAACACCCATCTCGAGGTGGCTTCGCTGGTCTCCGAGGTGCAGGCGGCGCAGATGTTCGAGCTGGTCAACGTGCTCCACTATTCGCCCTATCCGGTCATTCTGGTGGGTGACCTCAACTCCGAGCCGACAGATCCCTTCCCTCAGCCCTATCCGCTGGCAAGGGCGGCGGGTTATTGGGACATGTGGCTGGAGCGCTCGGGCAGACCCGATCCTGGATATACCTGTTGCCAGGCCGAGACCGTGGACAATACGCTATCCATGCTGGATGAGAGGATCGACCACATCCTGGTGCGCCGGTCGCGAGCTCTCCGCCTCCGCCCGGTGCGGGGGCCGGTCCGCTCCGAGGTGCTGGGTGACGAGGAGAGAGACAAAACCATCTCCGGTCTCTGGCCATCCGACCACGGCGGTGTCTACAGCAGGATGCTGATCCCGGCGCTGCCCTTTTGAGGTGCGACCCGGCGGCTAGACGCGGTCCACGGCCACGAGATCCTGCCGGAAGCGGATCCGGATACGGACCACCAGCAGCAGGGCGACGGTGGCGAGACCTGCGGTCAGTCCCCACCAAAGACCCTGCGGTCCCATCCCGCGCCCGTAGGTCAGCCAGGAGCCAAAGGGCAGACCCACCAACCAGAAGCCGACAAAGGCACTAACCGCCGGGAAGCGGGTGTCGGCGGCGCCCCGCAGGATCCCGGCGCCCACCACCTGGGTGCCGTCCACCACCTGGAAGAGGGCGGCGATGGGAATGAGCAGCGCGGCCAGCGCGATGACCTCCGACTCGATGGTGTAGAGACGGGCCAGGCTCGCGGGTAGCAGACGAAAGAGAGTTGCGAACAGGAGCATCACCCCCGCCCCCAAGAACAGCGACACCGCGGCCGACAGCCGCGCCCCCTGGCTGTCGCCGCGACCAATGGCGTTGCCCACCCGGGTGGCAGCGGCGCCGGCAATGCCAAAAGGCACCATGAAGGAGAGGCTCGCCAGATTGATCGCAATCTGATGAGCAGCAAGCTCGCGGGCACCGAGGTTGCCCATCATCAAGGCCACGGTGGTAAAGACAAAGAACTCGAGCCCCACCTGGACGGCGACCGGGAATCCGATCTTCACCATCTGCCACAGGCCGCGAAGAGTCACCGCGGCGCGGCGGACACGTTGCCAGTAGGGACGGAGCACCGGTTGTGCCGCGGCGAGCAGGGCCAGGAACAAGACCCAGCGGGAGCTCGAGGTGGCCATCGCCGAGCCCTTGACCTCCAGTCGCGGCAGCCCCAGATGGCCGAAGATGAGCGCCCAATCGGCCACCACGTTGAACAGGTTGGCGACAACGATGGCAAACACCGCCGGACGCACCAGACTTCTGGCCTGGAGAAACTGTCGCAGGACCCAAAAGAGCAAGAAAGGTGCGATTCCGGGTATCAACCAGCGCAGGTAGGAGCCGGCCAGCACCTGGAGCTCGGGCTTCTGGCCCAGCAGGTCGAGGTGACCGCCGATCCAGGCCATGATCAGCGAGATGGGGACAGCCAGCAGCACCGCAAGCACGGTGCCACGTGCGAGTTGGGCGGCCATCCCCTCCCGGTCACCGGCGCCAAAGGCCTGGGCGGCGAGCGGATCCATCGCCATCAGGATGCCGATCCCCAGTACTATCACCCCCGTCCCCACGGCGTGTCCCAGAGCCCCCGCCGCCAGCGCCTGCTCCGAGACCCGGCCCAGCATCATGGTGTCGACCGTGCCCATGAGCATGGTGCCGAGCTGCACCACGATCACCGGGGCCGCGAGACCCACCACTCCCCGCAGCTCGCGGCGGAGCTCTGACCTACTAAAGCGGGTCACGACCCGCTGGTCGTCGGGGAGGACTCGGCTTTCGGTCTCGACCGTCTCCGGGGGGAGCGGCGTCTACGGCTACGCGAGCGGGAGGGCTTCCCCTCCCGGCTCTCCTCTTTCTTGGCGGAGTCCGCGGGCTTGGGCTTTTCGGCCCGGGTCTTCTTCTCGGTCTGCTCGGGCTTGCTGGCTGTCTGCTTTGCGGCGGTCGGCTTGCCCTTCGACGATTTCCGCCCCCGCTTTCGCCGCCGGCTCGATCTGCTGGGAGTCTTCTTCTGCTCCTCGCTACTCTTGTCCGGTTGTTTGGAAGCCTTTTCCGTCTTCGGCGGGGCTGCCTTCTTTGGCACCACCAGATCGCGCACCCGATCGGCGACACGCTTGCGGGGCGCCGCGGTCTTTTTCGACTTGGCCTTGCGCTCGACCCACTCCACCTCCCGCTCCGAGCGATGCAGCCGGCTGGAGGCGTTGACGTCGATCCTGAGGTCGAACTCGTCTTCGAGCGCGGCGATCTCACTCCGCCGGTCGTTCTGGAAGGCGTTGGCCAGCTCGGGGTGGAGCTCGACCTTGACCCTCTCGATCGGCCGGGTCACCGCCTGGCTCTCGATCAGCCGCAACAGATTCAGACCGACCATCTCGGGGCTGCCGATCCGCCCGGTTCCTTTGCAGGTGGGGCAGTCGCGGTGGGTGCGCATGTGGAGCGCCTGCTCGATCTTCTGCCGGTTGATCTCGATCAGACCGTTGGGGCTGATCCGGCCCACTGTGTGCCGGGCCTTGTCGGGCTTGAGCGCCTCCTTGAGGGTGGTCACCAGCTTGCTCTGGTTACGGCGGCTCCGCATGTCGATGAAGTCGACCACCACGATGCCGCCGATGTCGCGCAGCCTGAGCTGGCGAGCGAGCTCGTGAGCCGCCTCGACATTGGTGTGGAGTGCCGTCTCCTCCTGGCTACCCTTCTTTGTCGATCGACCCGAGTTGACGTCGATGGCGGTCAGCGCCTCGGTGCGGTCGATGACGATCGAGCCGCCGCTGGGAAGCTCGACCCGGCGCTCGAAGATGCGCTCGATCTGCGGCTCCAGCTCGAAGCGTGAGAAGAGCGGTGTCCGCTCCGAGTACCTGACCAGGTTTGTCTTGCCCCGGGGTAGAAAGGTGCGGATGTACTGCTTGGCCTTGGCAAAGGCCTGATCGTCGTCGATCAGGAT
>SBFI01000019.1 GCA_006227875.1 Acidobacteriota bacterium | reverse complement strand
CTCCACTGCTAGCGGCCCGAAGGGCCGCGACCACTGCGCCATTGCGTCACTGCCGGGTGGGTGGGCGGGGGCCCCTAATCGCTCGGTGTTCCCAGGATTTCCTGCAGCTCGTGGCGGCGGCGCTCGAGCTCTCCCCGGCCGTTGGTCTCGAGAACCAGTCGCAGGTAGGGCTCGGTGTTCGAGGGACGGACGTTGAACCACCAATCGGGGTACTGGACGGTGATGCCGTCCAGATAGTCGATCTCACCGTTGGAGTATTGCTCGGCAAGTCTCTTTATCATCCCCTGCTTGTCCTCGACCTGGAAGTTGATCTCCTGGCTCTTGGCGTAGCGATAAAGAGGCTGCACCAGCTCGGATAGCTGCCGACCCTTGCTCCACACCAGGTTGAGGATCTCGACGATCGCCATCAGCGCACTATCCGCATAGTAGTTGTCGCGGAAGTAGTAGTGTCCGGCGAGCTCGCCGCCGAAGATCCCGTCCTTTTCCCTCAGCGTCGCCTTCATAAAGGAATGCCCCACGCGTTCCCGCACCGGGATCCCACCACACTCGGTGATGTAGTCGGGAACCGCCCGCGAGGAGCGTAGATCGTAGAGCACGTGCTGGCCAGGGTTGCGCTTGAGCAGCTCACCGGCGATCAGCGCCGTGATGAGGTCACTGCCGATGGGCTCGCCGTTCTCGTCCACAAAAGCAGCCCTGTCGGCATCCCCATCGATGGCGATGCCGAAATCTGCACGGGTGGACCGCACCTTGTCACAGAGGTCCTTCAGGTTCTCGAGCTTCAACGGGTTGGCTTCGTGGTTGGGGAACGTCCCATCGAGCTTGAAATAGAGGGGGATCAGGTCGATTCCCATCATCTCCAGCAACGGTTGATAGAGCGTCCCCATGCCGTTGGCAGCATCGACCACCACCTTGAGCTTCAGCGCATCGGTGGGATGACGCAGGAACGAGAGAACGTGGCTGCCATAGGCTTCGAAAACGGCAGCTTGATTCAGGTCACCGGAGCGCATGCTGACCGGCTGCTCCTCGGCACTGAATTTCTGCTCCAGGAGTGGAATCCCGTGGTCACCGGAGACGGGACGGGCCTCGTGGCGACTGAGCTTCATGCCGTTGTACTGGGCCGGGTTGTGACTGGCCGTGACCTGGATTCCGCCACACGCCTTCATGTGGCCCACGG
This sequence comes from Acidobacteriota bacterium, assembly GCA_006227875.1. Lineage (GTDB taxonomy): Bacteria > Acidobacteriota > Thermoanaerobaculia > Multivoradales > JAHEKO01 > M0029. The sequence continues at coordinate 12,096 of SBFI01000019.1, read as the reverse complement.
CGAAGTAGTTCATCGGCGTTGTCGCCAACCCGATATCGACCACATCCAGCCCGCTCTGGCGCAGCCCCGATATCAGGGCTTCCGCCAGCGGTACGCTGTGCGAGCGCATGTCCCGACTGACGACCACGGTATTGCCCATGGCCCGGTCTTCCGCATCCAGGATGTAGTGAAACGAGAGACCGATCTTGCGGGCTACTACCTCGTTGATCTCGGTGGGGTAGACCCCGCGGACGTCATAGGCCTTGAAGATTCCTGCCATGGTGATCCCTCACTCAATTCACTTTTTCGAGGGAGAACGCAAAGCTCATCCCTTCGACAGGGCGGCTTTCGAGCTCGCCTTCATCTCTGTCTGCAGCTACCAGCTCGGTAGCCAGAGTCTCTCCGGCGATCCACCCACGATGGGTCTCGATCGCCGTTTCGAGCTCGGCATCGGCTCGGTACCGCACCCTAATACGGTCAGCATAGTCCAAATCGGCCTCTTTGCGTGCGGATTGCAGCCGGTGGATGACCTCTCGTGCCCAGCCCTCGGCGATGAGGTCGTCGTCCAGCGTCGTGTCCAAGGCGACCAACAGCTCCCGGTCTCCCTGGGTCGCCGTGCCCTCGCGCTCGACGAGTCGTACCTCGACCTCGTTGCCGGCGAGCTCCACTTGCTGGCCGTCGAGCGCGACCGCTATGGATCCCTGTTCCTCGAGCTGATCCGCCAGAGCATCGCCATCGGCCTCTTCGAGCGCCTGCTTGAGTGCCGGCATCTGTTTGCCGAACCGTGGGCCGCAGATCGGGAAGACCGGTCTCACTTCGTGGTGGACGTAGGCTGATCGATCGTCGGCCCATCTGACTTCGCGGACATTGAGCTCATCGCGGAGCAGCTCCAGCTTTGGCTCGACCAGCTCCTTTAGCCCGGTGTTGGTGGTGACGATGGTCACCGCCGGGAGCGGTTGACGGGTTTTGAGCCCGTGGGCGTTGCGGGCGGCGTGTCCCAGACGCACGATCCGCTGGACGGCGGCCATGCCCTCTTCCAGCATCTGGTCGGCACGATCACCGGGTGGCACCGGCCAGTCCTCCAGGTGGACGCTCGACGGAGCCTCCGGAGCTTGGCTGCGAACCAGATTGCCGTGGAGGACTTCGGCCACAAAGGGGGTCAGCGGTGCGATGATCCGGGCGATCGTGGTCAGGACGGTGTAGAGCGCCTGGTAGGCGCTCTCCTTGTCGTCTGTGGCCTCTTCCGCCGGCGCCCAGAAGCGGTCGCGGCTGCGCCGGATGTACCAGTTGGTGAGATCGTCTACAAACTCCTCGATTCCCTTGGCCACCTCGGCCACCCTGTAGGCGTCGAGCAGGCTGGTCGTCTCGTTGGTGAGGTTGTCGAGCCGCAGCAGAATCCACCGGTCGAGTGCCGGCCGCCGCTCGAACTCGATCGATTCTCTGCCGGGGCGCCAGCCATCCAGGTTGGCATAGATGGTGAAGAACGAAAGCGCGTTCCAGAGCGGCAGCAGGAAGCCCTGCGCGGCCTCCTTGACCAGCCTCACCGAGAAGCGTGAGTTGATCTCGGGATTGTTGACACAAAAATACCAGCGCAGAGCATCGGCACCGGTCTCCGGGATGACCTCCATCGGGTCGATCACGTTGCCGAGCCGCTTCGACATCTTGCGGCCCTGCTCGTCGTTGATATGGCCCAGGACGATACAGGTCTTGTAGGCCACCGAGTCGAACAGCAGAGTGGCGAGAACATGCAGGGTATAGAACCAGCCACGCGTTTGATCCACCGCCTCGGCAATGAAATCGGCGGGGAACTGTATCCGCTCGTCGATGATCTCGGGGTTGTCGAACGGGTAGTGGTACTGGGCGAAAGGCATGGAGCCCGAGTCGAACCAGGCGTCGATCACCTCTTCGACTCGGGTCATGGTGCCTCCGTCGCACTCGGAGCAGGGCCAGTGGACCTCGTCGATAAACGGCCGATGGGGATCGAATTGCTCCTGGTCGTAGCGATCGGTGGGGACCTCCATCCCGCCCTGCTCGAACAGCTCCTCGTAGGAGCCGACGACCTGGGTGTGGCCGCAGTCGCCGCATTCCCACACCGGCAACGGTGTGCCCCAATAGCGCTTGCGAGAAAGCGCCCAGTCGACGACGTTCTCCAGCCAGTTGCCAAAGCGCCCGTCCTTGACATGCTCCGGATGCCAGTCGATCTCCTGATTGTGAGCCAGCAGATCGCTCTTGCGGTCGGTGGTCCTGACAAACCAGCTGCGGCTGGCGTAGTAGAGGAGCGGCTCGTCGCAGCGCCAACAGAATGGGTAGTTGTGGCGGTAGCGGTCGCCATGTAGGAGTCGGCCGCGATCCTTGAGATCTCGAATGATCTGACTGTCGGCCTGCTTGACGCCAGTGCCGGCAAAGGGCTCGGTCCCCTGTCTGCTGTCGACCTTGCCTTCGGCGTCGACGGTGAGAAAAAAGGGAAGGCCAAAGCGGACACCGCTCTGGTAGTCGTCTTCGCCGAAAGCCGGTGCGGTGTGGACGAGACCCGTGCCCTCGGCGTCGGTGACGTAGTCGGCGGCGAAGACCCGCCAGCCGGCTTCGTCCGAGGGCGGCGGATCGAAGGGTCCGTCTGCCGCCTCCCGATCTGCGGGGCCGGTCAGAAAGGGGCGATCGTAGCGCAGCCCCTGGAGGTCGGTGCCCTCGAATCGCGCCTCGGCCGGCAGCTCTCGCAGATCGAGCCGGCTCCTCTTGCCATCGACATCTACCTCGAGCGGGACAGGCTTCTCGAGACCCTCGGCAAAGAGCAGTAGCTCCTCCGATCTGGCCGGATGACGCACGACTTTGTAGGCCATCTTCGGGCTCACGGCAATGCCCGAGTGGCCGAGCAGGGTCCAGGGTGTGGTGGTCCAAGCCACCAGGCTCAGCCCCGAGGGGACCGTCCACTCCTGCCCTTCGAGAGCGGTGATCTTCTGTCCGGGATGGACCGGGAAGAGCACCCAGACCGACGGATCGTCGGTGTCCTTGTAGTTCTGCGCTACCTCGTGGCTGGAGAGCGTCGTACCGCACCGCGAGCAATAGGGCTGGATCTTGTAGTCCTTGACCAGTAGGCCCGCGTTCCAGAGCGAGCTCAGGGCCCACCAGACCGACTCTATGTAGCGGTTGGAGTAGGTGTAGTAGGCGCTGTCCAGATCGATCCAGAAGCCGATCCGCTCGGACATCTCACGCCACTGGCGTTCGTAAGCATGGACGCTCTCGAGACAGACCTTATTGAACTTCTCGACACCGTACTCTTCGATGTCCTGTTTGCCGGAGAACCCGAGCTTCTTCTCGACCTCGATCTCGACCGGAAGGCCATGGGTGTCCCAACCGGCTTTGCGAATGACGTGCCGGCCGCGCATCGTCTGAAAGCGCGGGAAGAGGTCTTTTATGACCCGGGTGACGACGTGGCCCACATGGGGCTTGTTGTTGGCGGTCGGAGGACCCTCGAAAAAGACGAAGGGTTGTCCGTCTGTGGTCTTTTTCAAGCTCTTGGCGAAGACATCGCCGCTCCTCCACTCCTCGAGCACCTGCAGCTCGAGCTTCGGGAACGGGTAACCGGTCTCGACGTCGGGGAATCTCTTGGCGCTCATCAGCTGGACGGGATCCTCATTCAGGCAAAGTGGAGAGATGCCTCTCGAGCCGACGGCAGAACCTTCCGGGTGCCTCCAGGTGGGGGAGATTGCCTGTCTCTTCGAAGACCTCCAGCTCGGTGTCTGGGAGTTGCTTGAGCCAGAAGTCGGCCGTTTCGATCGGTGGGGTCGTGGCATGGCGACCCCAGGCGAGCCAGAGGGGAAGATCCAGCCGGGCGAGAATCTCGTCGACCCGGTGGTTGAGATAACCGGTCAGATAGGCGGCGAGCGGGGCGTGAGAGCCGGCCTGGTGGCTCGAGCGGTAGTGGTGCTCCACCCGGGCGGCGTCGACCTGCTCCGGCGTGCGGATGACATCCCGTCTCAGGTATTGACCCAGAGCGGTTCGGCTGGTGTAGAGGTTGAGTGCCGAGGTGCCGAGCACCGGGAGCCGGAGCAGCCGGTGGACCAGAGCATCTTTGAGATCGGGCTCGTCTCCATGCACCTCGATACCCGAGGGGACCACCGCCGCCAGGCTCCGGACCAGCTCGGGACGGTCCACGGCCACCTGGACGGCATAGGCAGCCGAAAGTCCCGCCGCGACGATCGTCGAGGGTTGCTGGACGATGTCTTCCAGAAAGTCGCTGATCAGCTGGATATAGAGCTCGCTGTCGTAGTTGAGACGTGGTCTATCCGAACGGCCCCAGCCCAGCAGATCCGGCACAAAGACTTCATGGTTGGCCGCCAGATACTCGCCGGCCTGGCTCCATTCGTCCGAGTCGTGACCAGGGCCAAAGGAATGGAGCAAAAGCAGGGGTGGTCCCTCGCCGAGGACCTGGAAGGCGCACTCACCCTGTTTCCACGCGTAGCGGCGATACCGACCCCAGCGGGGGGTCTCCAGACGCGGGGAACGCCGGGCGATCAAAGCGTTGGCCAGGGCGGGTAGCCCGACCGCAGCACCACCCAAGAGAAGCCCTTTGATAAGGCGCTTTCTGCGGCGTCGTTTCTGCTCTTCTTGCGAAGTCCGGGCAGCCATGGAATCCACGAGAATACCACGCCACCTTGGGGTCGACGAGGTATAGAATGGCCCGCCTGATGAGGACCAGCGACAAGAGAGACGGGCAGGATCGATGAGCCGGGAGCTGGTGATTTTGTGGGCGGGCCGCCACGCGAGGGACGAATGGGACGGGATGTGCGACAACTACCGCCGTCGCATCCAGAAGATGGTTCCGCTGCGGGAGTGTGCCGTGCGTGTGCGGTCGCGAAGTGAGGGTCCGGAGCGTCTCCAGGCCGAAGGCAAGGCCATCCGGGAGGCTCTCCCCGACCCCTGTTGGATTGTGGCCCTGGACCGGAAGGGCAAGATGCGGAGCTCGCTGGAGATGGCGGACTGGCTGGGACGGCTGCAGGAGGAGTGGCCCCACCCGATCGCTTTTGTCATCGGCTCGGATCTGGGATTGGCCGACTCGGTCCGCAAATCTGCCCGAGAATGCCTGTCTTTTGGGCCCCTGACCCTGCCCCACGAGCTGGCCCGGCTGGTCCTTTTCGAGCAGGTTTACCGTTCCCTAGCGATAAACGCCGGAATAAAGTACCATCGCCCCGCGTTGTAGGGGCGTTGGTCGTCTCGAGGGTGGGTTGAGTTGAAAGGAGCAGGAAAGTGGCGAAGACTACAAGGACCAAGAAAACGGCCAAAAAGAAGAAGCCAAACCACACCGAGCTGTCGCGAACTCGACTCATGGATCAGCGTCAACAGATCATGAGCCTTTACGAGCACGACCTGAAGGTCGGTCAGACGGCGAGCGACGAGGGCACTGAAGACATCGTCGATCGTGCCAACAACTCCTACAATCGGGAGTTCATGTTCGCCCTTTCCGACACCGAGCGACAGATTCTGATCGAGATTGACGAAGCACTGTTGCGGCTCGACAACGGGAAGTACGGCACCTGCCTCAATTGCCAGGAGACGATCCCAAAGGCGCGGCTGAAGGCCGTTCCGTGGACGCGATATTGTATAGACTGTCAGGAGCAGGCAGAACAGGGAGTCGCCCTGGAGACCTAGACTAGCCTCGGTCCTCGATAAACGCGATGCGCGTCCGTACCTTCGTTGGCATTCTTACCGCTCTTGCCATCGTAGTTACGGCCTCATATCTCACCAACCAGAACATAGATCTTCTGCAGCAGCCGTTTCGCCTCTCGGCGGAACGGATCGTACCGGTATATGTAGTTCTTCTGACCGTATTCCTGCTCGGCTTCCTTCCCGTGGTGATCGCCCTTGTCGTCCAGACACTCAAGCGGGATCTGTCGCAGCGCAGAGACCGGCGCTTCAGCCGTGAAGCCAAGAGCCTGGAGGGAGTCGTTCGCCGGGGTGCGGATCTTCAGACCGACGGCCAGTGGGGCCGGGCCGCCACCGAATACGAGGCCTATCTCGCTGCTCATCCGGAACACTTCGAGACCCTTCTCCGCTATGGAGTAGCGCTGCGGCACCTGGGCCGGGGCGAGGAAGCTCTCGAAGTCCACCGCCGTGCGTCGGTGCTCTATCCCCAGAGCGCGGCCATCCTCTACGAGATGGCGGAGGACTACGAAGTCTTGGGTGACCACGACGTGGCGCAGCAGCTGCGCGACCGGATTCTTCGGGAGTTCCCGAGCATGGGTCTGCGGGTGATGCGACGTCGGCGGAGCGCGGCCTTGAGTACCGAGGACTGGAAGGGGGCCACGCGCCTGCAGCAGAGGATCGACTCGCTGCTCGAAGAGCATGGCGGCGAAGCGGAGCTGGAGCGTGAAGACGGAGTCCGATTGGGTCTCGCCTATCAACAGGGAGTCGAGCATCTGGAGGCCGACCAGGTGGAGGAGGCACGGGCCGTCTTCGACCGGGTTTTGGAGCAGGAGCCGAGCTTTGTACCCGCCTTCATCATGAAGGGCGAGGCGGCACTCATATCGGGCGACGACGACCAGGCTCTTGACGACTGGCTGCGTGGATTCGAGGTGACCGGCAGCCCGGTGTTTCTGCAGCGCGTGGAAGACCATTTCATCGAGCGGGAGAATCCGCTGCGCGCCATCGAGACGCTTCACGGGCTCATCGCGGACTCCGGGCGCGATCTGCTCCCCCGCTTCTTTCTCGGCCGTCTCTACTACCGTGTGGAGATGCACGAGGAGGCGCTCAAGGTACTGGAAGGTCTCGAGGAGCGGATTCGGAAGTCCCCGACTTTTCACTATCTGTTGGCGCGGATTCGCGAGCGCCGAGGAGAGATGCACAAGGCTGTCGAGTCCTACCGGTCTTGTGTTCGGGGGTCGGGTCTCAGATCGGCCGAATACACCTGCGAGCTCTGCCGGACCAGGTTCGAGGTCTGGCAGGCGCGTTGCGGCACCTGTGGCTCCTGGAACTCGATCGAGCTCGACTTCGAAGAGGAGCGTGTGTCGGCCGAGGAGTCGGGAGTGCGCAAGGCCCCGATGTGGGCGGCTTACGACCAAGATGAGAAGTGAGGCCTAGCCTGCTGGACTCGATCGACCCGGGCAAGCCCGAGCCCGTCTATCTTGTCGCGGGTGATCGCGTCCTTGCCGAGCCGGCGGCCGGTCGGATCGGTGAAATGCTTGCCGGACAGGTCGACTGTCAGGTTGAGATCCACCGACGACCCGCGGGTCTGGGGTCGATTCTCGCCGATCTGAAGACCTTCTCCCTGTTTGCCAGCGCCAAGATCATCGTCGCGGTCGAGACCGCCGTGCTGGCGGATCAAAGAGCTGCGGCCGACCTGCTCGACTCGGCGTTCGAGACGGTGCCCGAGGGCGGGCCGGGCGAGGAGCTGGGACCCGAAGAGCGCCGGGGTGCCGGGCTACTGCTCCAGGCCCTCCACCTCTTCCACCTCGACACCGAGGCGGGTTCGGCCCAGAGCGTGATCGAACAGCTTCCGGAGTGGGCCGTGCAGGGCGGCAACGTACATCGCAAGAGAAGTCGGAACCGGCCCCGGGGGCGGCGACAGGTCGAGGAGGTCCGCTCGCGGCTCGGTGTGCTGCTGGAGGCGGCGCGACGCGAAGGTCTGCGAGGTTGGGCGGAGGGTGATCTGCAGGAGCTGGGAGAGGTCGTCCGCCAGGGTCTACCGGAGGGTCACACGCTGATCCTGGCCGAAAGCGCGGTAGCTCGGGACCATCCGGTCGTTCAAACGCTGGCGGAGAAGGGAGCCTTCTTCGAGGTCGGTCAGGTGGAGGCCGAGCGGGGAGGCGGCTGGCGCGGACTCGATCTGCTGGCCGCGGAGCTGGAAAAGGAATCGAATGTCGGTATCGAGGCCGATGCGTTGAAGGAGCTGGCGCGGCGTACGATTCAGCGTCCGGGCGGCCGGTCCGGGGGCAGCAACACGCAGGTCGAAGCCGACAGCACTGCTCGCCTGGCGGCCGAGTACCGCAAACTTGCCAACCTCGCCGAGGACGGCAAGATCGGGCGCGGGCTGGTCGAGGCGGTGGTCGAGGATCGGGGCGAAGAGGACGTCTGGGAGATCCTGGACGCGATCGGTGCCGGTCGTTCCGGCGCCGCCCTCACCGGCATCCAGCGCTACCTGTCCGCAGCCTCGGATCCGGTGGCGGCGCGGTTGTCCTTGTTTGCGTTGTTGGCCTCTTTTGCCCGGCAGTTGACCGCCATCCAGGGCATGCTCCGGCTGACGCAGGCGTCGCGGGGGGAGCGAAACTACTCGCGGTTCAAGAGCCGGATCGCGCCACTGCTGCAAGACGAGCTGCCGGAGGGGGGTCGCAATCCATTGAAGGGGATCCACCCCTACCGGCTTCATCGCGCCTACCTGGCCGCCTGCCGGATGCCGGCCGGCCGGGTCGAGACTCTGCCCCGACAGATCCTGGAGGCGGAGATGCAGATGAAGGGCGAGAGCAGCCGACCGGACGTGGCCCTGACCCACTTGGTCTCCAAACTGGCAGGTTAGCAACAGCCCCGAGGGACGGCGATACAATCGGTCCGTGCCCGAGCTTCCGGAAGTCGAGGTCCTGCGGCGGAGCCTCGAGCCGCTGATCATCGGCGACACGATCGCGAGAGTCGAGGTCTGGAACGCGTCGCTCAGAGAGCCGGTCGATCGCCGAAAGCTGGAGCGGTTGACCTCCGGGCGCACGATTCGCAGTGTGCGTCGCCGGGCAAAGTACCTGTTGGCGGACCTGGACGGGGGCACGACCCTGGTGACCCATCTGGGAATGAGTGGGCGCATGACGCTGGTGGCGGATGGGGTCCCTCGCGAGCTCCACGAGCATGTGGCCTTCTTTCTGGACTCCGGTCGCCGGCTGCGTCTGCGGGATCCCCGAAGGTTTGGTCTGGTGTTGGTCATGGGGACGGATGAGCTGGACGAGGATCGACACTTTCGTCATCTTGGGATCGAGCCCCTGGGCAACGGGTTTGGCGGCCGCGAGCTCGAGAGCCTGGCTCGCCGCCGCCGCGCACCGGTAAAGAGCTTCCTCATGGATGCAAGAGTGCTGGTGGGGGTCGGAAATATCTACGCCAGCGAAGCGCTCTATCGGGCGGGGATCCATCCCACTCGTTCGGTCTCGCGGATCTCATCGGTACGGTGGCAACGACTGGCGGACTCGATCCGGCAGACACTCAGTCAGGCGGTGCAGGAGGGAGGAACCACACTCAACGACTTTGCCGACGGGCGGGGCAGGGAGGGTATGTTTCAGGTCTCGCTGGCGACCTATGATCGAGAGGGCGAGACCTGCGGCAGGTGTGGCGGGACGATCCGTCGGATAGTACAGAGCGGTCGCAGCACCTATTACTGTCCGGGTTGTCAGAGATAGACGGGTGGACATGGCCATAAAAGCAGTCCTGGTCGACATGGGTGGGGTGATCCTGGAGATGGACAACTCCCGGGGTTTCCCCTTCGAGCGGCTCGACTTTCGGGGCCGCGAGGCCCTGCTCCATCTCATCCGCCACCGCGGAGGACACGCCAGCCTGGACGATCTGGAGCGGCTGGTGTTCGAGCCCTGGCATCTGGGGTACGAGCGTCGGCGGGAGACGGGGAAGGAAGAGCCCTGGGGCCCCCATCTCACACGACTGCGCAAGAAAGCCGGTATCCGAGCCCTGAATCTGACACTGCTGGAGGCATGGTTCCGCCCCTATGGTGAGCAGCTCGTCCCCATCGGGGGCGCCGTGGAGGCGCTCGATTCTCTGCGCTCGAGCGGCTTTCGACTGTCACTGGTTTCGAATGTGCCGCTTCCCGGCAAGCTCTACTGCGGTGTTCTCCGGCGCCATGGCATCCTCGATTGGTTTCAATCCCTCCACTTCAGCTACGATGCCGGCAGCCGCAAGCCCTCGCCTGCCATGTTACGCAGCGCCCTGGGTGAGCTGGGTGTGCGACCGACCGAGGCGATCATGGTGGGGGACAGGCGGCCCAACGACGTGGCTGCGGGCCGCGCGGCAGGTACGGCCACGGTTTGGGTACGCTCGGACGACGGCGGCGGACCGGCGGCCGACTACGATGTCGACTCGTTGGCGGAGGTACCGGGTCTTCTCGGGTCTTGATCAGCGGTCTCGGAAAAGGGGGGAAAGAATGGGAGCCAGCAACAGAAGTCAGCCCGTTGCCCTGGGAGTTGCGGGCGGTACCGGCTCGGGTAAGACGACCGTCGCCGAGGCCATTCTGGATGCGGTGGGGCGTGATCGAATCGCTTCGCTTGCCCAGGACAGCTACTACCGGGATGTGGATTGGCAGTCCGACGAGGAGCTGCTGGGCCACAACTTCGACCATCCCCAGGCCCTCGACAGCGAGCTGCTGGTGGCTCATCTCCGGGCGCTCAAAGCGGGAGAGGCGATCGATGTGCCGGTATACGACTTTGTCGCCCACCGGCGCAAGGCCGAAACGGTGCGGGTGGAGGCCAGACCGGTCATCCTGCTGGAGGGTATCCTGCTGTTTGTGGAGCCGCCGCTCCGTCAGTTGCTGGATTTCAAGATCTTTGTCGACACCGACTCCGACGTTCGTCTGATCCGCCGCATCCACCGCGACATCCAAGAGCGCGGCCGGACTCTCGAAGACGTCATCCGACAGTACCTCGAGACCGTCCGCCCCATGCATCTGGAGTTTGTAGAGCCGTCCAAGCGCTGGGCCGACGTCATCGTCCCCGAAGGGGGAGAGAACCGGGTGGCGCTGGGGATGGTGATCGCGCGGCTGGAGCAGCTACTAGGGGCGTAAGGGCGTAGGGGCTTAGCCCGCCCGCGCCCCCTCCCGGGCGCAGGGGCCCTTCCGCCCACCCGGGATAAGGTGGGGGTGGGGGAGCCCTAAGCCCTTAGGCCCCTAAGCCCCTATCCCCCGGGTGGGGGGTCCTACGGGTTAAACGGCCAAAAGACCGGTATCAGAATCGTCGCGATAAGCCAGAACACCAGATTGAGCGGCGCCCCAAAACGCAGGTAGTCGTTGAACCGGTAGTTACCCGGGCTGAATACCATGGCGTTGGTCTGGTATCCCATGGGTGTCATGAACGAGGCGGAGGCGGCGTAGGCCACCGCCATGAGAAAGGGCTTGGCGTCCACCTGCAGGAACTCCGCGGCGGTAAAGGCGATGGGCACCATCAACACGGCGGTCGCGTTGTTGGAGAAGAACGAGGTGAGGAGCGAGGTGGCCAGATAGAGGACCGATAGCATGGTCAATGGGCCGAATCTCTCACCCAGCGAGCTCAGGCCCACACCGATCACGTCCGCCAACCCCGTGTTCTCCATCGCCAGGCCGAGGGGCAGAATCGCGGCGAGCAGGAAGATCACGGTCCAATCGATCGATCGATAGGCCTGCTGGATGGTGATACAGCGGGTGACGAGCAGGAAGACGGCGCCGAGAATAGCCGCTTTGAGTATCGACATGACTCCAAAGGCCGCCAGCAGAACCACGACCGGGATGATCAGGGCACTGATCCACCAGCGGCGGGTGAGACGGATCTTGAGATCGCGCTCGCCCAGCGGCACGAAGTCGTCGGTCTCGTAGAGGGCTTCGACCCGCGAGCGCGGACCAAAGATCAACAGCGTGTCCCATTTCATCAGCGGGATGAGGGCGAGTTTCTCGCGGATGGTCTCACCGGTTCGGCTCAGGGCGAGGACAAAGCTGCCAAAACGGCGGCGGAAGTCGATCTGCTTGAGGCTCGAGCCGACGAATTTGGAGGCGGGTGAGAGCTGAACTTCGGCGAGGATCGTCTGGTCGTCACTCAGATCCCGGTCGCTCAGCTTGGTGTCGGTGAGCAGGAGAAGGCCGAATTGCTCCTTGAAGGCGATAATGTCTTCCATCCCCGAGCGCACCAGAAGGATGTCATCCGCCTCCACGGGGGTATTTCGCAGGTCGGCGGAGATCTTCTGGTCGCCCCGGATGATCTCGAGCACGTTGATCTGAAAGCGCTCGCTTACCTGCTCTTGAACCACCGTTCGGCCGACGATCCGGGAGGCTTCCGGGACCCTCAACTCGGTCAGATAGCCGCCCAGATGGTACTTGCCGGTCAGACTGGTCTGGATGCTCCGGGAGGGGAGAAACCGCATCGGCACCAGGAAGTTGTAGAGCGAGCCGGTGACAAAGAG
>SBFI01000388.1 GCA_006227875.1 Acidobacteriota bacterium | reverse complement strand
ATCGAGATCGTGCCCCGCACCCTGACCAAGAAGTCTCCGGATGAGTTCTGGCCCTACGATCTCAACGGCGGTGAGCTACCCGAGTTTGCCCGTGCCGGTGACGGCTACCGCTTCCACACCACCGGTCTGACCCACGACGAAAAAGGCTACCCGGTGATGAGCGCGGAGTGCCAGGAAGAGTGTGTTCGTCGTCTGGTGGAGAAGATCAGAGGCAACGCCGACGACATCGTCCGTTTCGAGGAGGAAGGGGTCGACGGAGCCGATGTCGTGGTGCTCTCGTATGGCATCACGGCGCGGGTGGCCCGCATGGCCATCGATCTGGCGAAGGCAGAAGGGGTCAAGGTGGGCTTCATCAGGCTCATCGTCCTCTGGCCCTTCCCCGAGAAGCGAATCCGCGAGTTGGCCGGCAAGGTCAAGGCCTTTGTCGTGCCGGAGATCAACTATGGACAGATGGTTCTCGAGGTCGAGCGCTGCGCCGCCGGCAAGGCCGCGGCCTGGCCGGTCCCCCACGGGGGTGGCGGTGTGCACGATCCGGCGACCATCGCCGAAGCCATCGTAAAGGCGGCAAAATGAGCGTCGCTACGGAACAGACTGCAAGCGAGTTTCAGGAGCATCCCAGTGCTCCGCTGCTTCGCATGGAACGGATTCCCCACGTCTGGTGCCCCAGTTGCGGCATCGGCACGGTGGTGAAGTGCTATGCCACCGCTCTCGAGCGCTCCGGTGTCGACCTCGACAAGGTCTCGGTCGTCTCCGGGATCGGCTGCTCGGGTCGGGTGGCGGGCTATATGAAGCTGGACGCCTTCCACGCCACCCACGGGCGTGCCATCCCCTTTGCCACCGGTCTCAAGCTGGGTCGCCCAGAGTTGCTGGTGACGGTGATCTCGGGCGATGGAGACCTGGTGGGAATCGGCGGCAACCACTTCATCCATGCCGCCCGCCGCAACATCGACATGCTGGTCATCCTCATCAACAACTTCATCTACGGCATGACCGGCGGGCAGAACGCACCGACGACACCAATCTCGGCCAAATCCTCGACCATGCCCTTTGGCAACTTCGAGGAGCCCTTCAATCTTCCTCATCTGGCGGCCTCGAGCGGGGCGCCGTATGTGGCTCGTTGGACCTGTCTCCACATCCGACGGCTCACCTGGGCCATCGAGGAGGCCATCCAGCGCAAGGGATTTCGCTTTATCGAGGTGGTCGCGCCCTGTCCCACTCTTTACGCACGTCTCAACAAGCTGGGCACGGGTCTGAGCGAGATGCGCTTCTACCACGACAACGCCGAGATCCAGCACGGGTGCGATACCCGGGATCTGGATATCGGCTTCCACGAGAAGATCGTTTGCGGCAAGTTTGTCGACGAGGAGCGCCCCACCTTTCTCGAACGCAAGGACGAGCACTACGCCAAGATCCTGGGTGACAAATACATTCCCATGGGTCCTGAAGGGGGGATGATCCATGAGTAAGCCGAAGAAGTCCCCCAAGAAGAGCCCGAAGAAGGCCGAGAAGAAGGCCACTCCCTCGCGGACCGAGATCCGCATCACCGGGTTCGGCGGTCAGGGTGTGGTGCTGTCAGGTCACATTCTCGGTCACGCTTGTGCGATCGAGGCCGGTCAGCATTCCACCATGATTCAGAGTTTCGGACCCGAAGCTCGGGGTTCAGCCTGTAGCGCCACCCTGGTGGTCTCCGACTCCGAGGTGCTCTATCCCTACATCCATCGCCCCGACATCTTTGTCGTCATGTCTTCGGAGGGTTACGACAAGTTCCGGGACGAGCTCAAAGACGATGGGGTGTTGATCTACGAGAGCGATCTCGTCAAGCCGACCTTGAAGGAGGGGCAGAAGGCCTTTGGCATCCCCTCCACCCGTATCGCCGAGTCGCTGGGCAGGGCCATCGTGCAGAACATCGTCATGGTCGGTTTTGTTACTGGAATAACGGATCTTGTTCCCCGTGAAGCCATGCGAGAGGCGGTCAAGCATTCGGTGCCGGCGGGTACTGAGGAGCTCAATCTCGCGGCCTTCGACAAGGGGCTCGAGCACGCCGATCAACTGCTGAGGAATCCGCAGGTCGAGGTCCCGCAGCCGGACCTCGAGGAGGTGACGGCATGACTGTGGCAGAGCCAACAACCCGAGCGGAGTCGATGGGACTGGGCGGCGCCAGCCTGCTGGTACCGTCTCTCCAGTCCGAGCCGCTCCCCATTTCACCCATCAAGCCGGCCCCATGCACCCAGAAGTGTCCGGCCGGCATCAACGTCAAGGCGTATGTGTCGCTCATCGCCGAGCACCGGTTTGCCGAGGCGCTGGAGGTCATCCGCCGTCATTGCCCGTTGCCGGGCATCTGTGGTCGCATCTGCCACCACCCATGCGAGATGGCCTGTCTGCGCAAGACCGTGGACGAGCCAATCGCCATCCGTTCGCTCAAACGCTTCGTTGCAGATCTCGAGCGGGATCTGCCGGCACCGGACCTGCCACCCAGACCCGACAGGTCCGCCAGGATTGCCATCGTCGGCTCCGGCCCTGCCGGTCTGACGGCGGCCTGGGACCTGAGCCTGGCTGGCTATCCGGTGACCATCTTCGAGGCCGACACCGAGCCAGGCGGTATGTTGCGCTACGGCATCACCGAGTACAGGCTGCCCCGGGATGTGATCGACTTCGAGATCGACTACTTGTGCCGCGCGGGTGTGGACATCGAGACCGGTTGCCGGATCGGTGTCGATCTGGCGTTGGAAGAGCTGATGGAGCGGGGCTATATGGCCACGCTCTTTGCCGTCGGTGCCCAGCTCGGTCGGCCACTGCGTGTTCCCGGTGAAGAGGACTGCGAGCAGATCGAAGACGCCCTGGCCTTTCTGCGTCGTGTCAACGACGGGGACCGGACACCGGTAAAGGGCAAGGTCGTGGTCATCGGTGGCGGCTCGACCGCGGTCGAGGCGGCTCGCTCGGCGCTCCGTCTGGGGGCCGAGTCGGTCGACATTCTCTACCGCCGCTATCGCGAGGAGTTGCTGGCCGACGAAGAAGAGATTCACGCGGCCGAGGCCGAGGGTATCGCCTTCCGCTTTCTGGTGGCCCCCATCCGGGCGATCACCACGAACGGGCGGCTCGAGGCTCTCGAGTGCGTGCGGGTGGGTCTCGGCGAGCCGGATGACAGCGGCCGCCGCAGCCCGATCCAGATCCCCGGCAGCGAGTTTACGGTTGCCGCCGACCGGGTTCTGGCCGCCGTCGGGCAGAAGGCCGATCTCGGCTTTATCCCCGACGAGTTTCATGAACAGATGACCGAGTGGGGCCTGCTCAAGGCGGATCCCGAAACCGCGTTGACCAGCATGCAAGGAGTCTTTGCCGCCGGCGACGCGGTCAGCGGCCCGGCGACGGTCGTCGAGGCCATCGGTGCCGCGCACCGAGCGGCCGAGTCGATTCGTCACTATTTGGAAGAGGGCCAGGCCTCCGTCGACAGCAAGCGACCCGAGAGGCGGGCGGCGATCGAGTACGGTCTGCCCGACACTTCGCCGCTCGAAGCGATGCGGGTGCGGCCCGACCTCATCATGCCCAAGAGGGGGCGTGAGTTTCGCGAGGTGGAGAAGACCTTTGGCGAGGTCGATGCTGTCTCCGAGGCCAGGCGCTGTCTGCGCTGCGGCCCTTGTGGCGAGTGCCGGATCTGCGCCCCCACCTGCCGGCGCCGTCACATCATGGTGCGGTCGACGGCCGAGAACGGCGACTCGACCGGGACGAGCATTCTGCTCCGAGCCCCGGGGAGTATCGCCATGAGCCTGAGTGCTTCTCGCGCGGCCAGCGGGCAGCTCCTGCCCACGGCAAAGCCCCGGCAATTGGTCGAGATCGGCTCCGCCGAAGGCAGTTCGGTGGAGATCCTGCCGGTGCGGGCGAGGATCGTCGAAGAGCTCTGCCGTGGCTGCTCGAAGTGCATCGAGGTCTGTCCGTTCGAGGCCATCAGTCTCACCGAAGGGAACGGCACACCGGGCAAGGCCAGAATCGAGCCGGCGCTCTGCCGGGGCTGCAACCTGTGCAACGGTGTCTGCCCGACCGAGGCGGCGGTGCCCACGGCCCTGTCGCCCGAGTGGTGGGGCTCACGGCTCGAGGATGCCTTCAACCGGGAATCCGGTGCTGCCGCGGAGCCAGAGCCTTATGTGGTGCTGGCCTGTCAACGCCGCGCCGGCTCGGTAGAAGAGGCCCTGCTCCGACACGGTGTGAGGGCGGAGGTCATCCGCTTCCGCTGTGTCGGTCAGGTAGACGCGGGAATGCTGCTCGACCTCTACCGTCACGGCGCCCGTGGGATTCTCGTCGGCGGCTGTCTCAGCGAGCGCTGTCGCTTCGGCTCCGGCGCCGATCTGGCCGCCGAGCAGGTCGAACGGGCCCAGAGAATGCTCGGGCTGATGGGTGAAGACCCGAGTCGCATCTGGGCAGACTGGTCGATCGACCGGGCTGCCGACCCACTCAACGTTCCAGTACTAAAGATGGTGACCGAGTCCCTCGAACCCGAAGGGACTCGTAAAGCTGTCGGCTGAGGAGCCAGAAAATGGGAGAACTGGCAGAACTGAAGCGGACCACCAGGGCGGCGCTTTGCCTCGAGTGCGGCAAGTGCAGCACGATGTGTCCGCTGGCCACATTCGGTGGGTTCTCGGCGGCGCGCATGATGTCCATCCAGGATCCGGGAACCGAGATCCATGGTCATGCGGAGGCGGTGCAGCGTTGCCTGACCTGCTCATCATGCGAGGTGCGGTGCCCACAGGGTGTTCGCTACACCGACTTCGTCCGCGGCCTGCGGCACGAAGTGCCACCGGCACAGCGGATGACCTGCCCGCACGGAGAATTCGTGCAAGCCGCGGCGCGGCTGGCCGGCAGCTCCGAGGAGGTGGAGCGCGACCTGAGTTGGCTGGGCGACGACCTGAAGATCGCCGAAGAGGGGGAGGTGGCGCTGTTTATCGGCTGCCTGCCGCTGTTCGACGTCTATTTCGGCAACGACTTCGGCGTCGAGATGCTGGAGATTGCACGCTCGGCGGTACGCATGCTCAACCG
>SBFI01000118.1 GCA_006227875.1 Acidobacteriota bacterium | reverse complement strand
ATCAGGACGACCTTGCCCAAGGCCAAGGAGCTGCGCCCGATTGCCGAGAAGCTCGTGACTCAAGGCAAGAAGGACACGCTTCACGCCCGGCGGCAGGTAAATCGATGGCTGCCCCGCCGTGATCTGGTCAAAAAGGTCTTTGACGAGATCGCGCCGAGGTTCGAGGAACGGCCGGGCGGCTACCTGCGGATAGTCAAACTGGGCCCTCGCCAGGGCGACGGAGCCGAGATGGCGATGGTGGAGTTTGTCGAGTTGGGGGAGTCGGTCGGCGCCGAATCCGAGAAGAAGGGCTGAGATACGATCTCCAGCGCTCTGCCAAAACGAATGCAAGAGAAACGACCGGCCAGCTGGCCGGTCGTTTTGTCTATTGGTCGAAGAGACGTACGGGCTGGTTCCTTCTTCTGTTTGGCTTCGGCGATGATCTTTTCCTGGATCTGCCGCGGCACCTCTTCGTAGTGCGAGAGCTCCATGTGAAAGCTGGAGCGGCCCTGGGTCATTGATCTGAGCGCCGGCGCATAGTCGAGCATCTCCGCCATCGGAACCACGGCACTGACGACCTGAGACCCACTGCTCTTGCTCTCCATGCCCTGGGGGCGGCCTCGGCGCTGGGAGAGGTCGCCCATGATGTCGCCCATGAACTCCTCGGTGGTCGTTATCTCCACCTTCATGATGGGCTCCAGAATCGTCGCCGCGGCCTGCGCCATGGCGTCTTTGAAGGCGAGGGAGCCGGCGATCTTGAAGGCCATCTCGGAAGAGTCGACCTGGTGAAACTGTCCGTCCTGCAGCCGGACACGAAATCCGACTACCTTGTAACCGGCCAAAAAGCCGCGTGCCCGCGCTTCCTGGATGCCCTTCTGAACAGCCGGTCGGAAGCCCTGGGGGATGGAGCCGCCAAAGATCTCGTCGACGAAGTCGAACTCCTCGCCGTTTTTCAGCGGCTCGATCTGGATTCGGCAGTCGGCGAATTGGCCCCGCCCACCGGTCTGCTTCTTGTGGCGACCGTGTCCCGCGGCCGTCTTGCGGATGGTCTCGCGATACGGAACCTTTGGCGGGTGGAGAATGACTTCGACATGAAACCGCTTCTTGAGCTTGGCAATGGCGATCTCGACGTGCAGTTGCCCGCTTCCGGACAATAGAAACTCGCCCGTCTCCGGGTCCCGACCGGCATGGAGAGTCGGATCTTCCTCCATGAGTCGAGTCAGGGACTCGCTGATCTTCTCTTCGTCGCCCTTGGCCTTGGGCTCGATGGCGAAGGCGATGGCGGGCTCGGCCTCCTCGATCCAGCCGAGCTTGACCGGGCGGCTCTTGTCGCAGAGGGTGTCGCCGGAGGAGGCGAGCTTCAACTTGGCCACTCCCCCGATGTCGCCGGTTACCAGTTTGGGTACCTGGGTTCCCTGCTTGCCCTGCATGACCATCAGATGGCCGACCTTCTCGTCCTTCTCTTTTTGGACGTTCCACACCGGGCTGTCGGATGGAAGTGTCCCGCTGACCACCCGCAGCAGCGAAACCTTGCCGGTGAAGGGGTCACTCAAGGTCTTGAAAACCAGGGCGCTGACCGGTTGGTCGGGTGAGCATTCGACAGTCACTGGATCGCCGCCGATGTTGGTGGCGGGGAAGTCGGGGCGGTCGACGGGGGAGGGGAGGAGCTCTGAGATAGCGTCCATGAGCGTCGAGCTGCCAATGCCGTGAGCGGACGAACCGAGCGTGACCGGGAAGAGCTTGCGCTCGGCCACTGCACTTTTGAGCCCGGCCACCAGATCGCCTGTCGGTAGTGTGCCTTCCTCGAAGAACTCTTCGAGCAAGGCATCGTCGGTCTCGGCCACTGCCTCGATGAGGGTGGTACGCCAGGTGGCGACCTCTTCCTTCATCTCCTCCGGGACCTCTGCCTCCTTGCCCTTGCCGTTGCCGTCCTTGGTAAAGATGACGGCCTTCTCGTGGATCAGGTCGACCACGCCTTCGAAATCGTGTGACTTGCCGATGGGCAGCTGGATGGGGACCACCTCGCGGCCAAAAGCCTCTTTGAGCTGATCCAGATCTCCCTGGAGCTCGGCTCTCTCCTGGTCCATCTTGTTGAGGTGAATCAAAACCGGGAGCTCGATCTCCTTGGCAAAAGACCACACCTTCTCTGTTGTCACCTCGACGCCGGCGGAGGCGCTGACACAAAGAACTGCGGCATCTGCGGCCCGCATGGCGCTACTGGTTTCGGCAAAGAAGATCCCGTAGCCCGGGCAGTCCAGGAGATTGATCTTGTTCTGGTTCCAGGGGACAAAGCACGTGGCCAAGCCGATGGAGATGCCGCGCTCGATCTCTTCCGGATCGAAGTCGGTGAAGGTGTTCCCATCCTCGACTCGGTTCAGCCGGTTGACGACTCCGCCGGTGTAAAGCAGCGCGCTCGCCAGAGTGGTTTTGCCGGTATCGTTGTGCCCGGTCAGGGCAATGTTGCGAATGTTCTCAGGGCTGTCGACCTGCATCCTCTGGGCCTCCTTTTGATCGCAGCGAAACAAAAACTATACCATACGGCGGCACCCGATGAGGGTGCCTCGGTGGAGTGGTAACCCGCATTGAATCAATGGTTTGGGAGTCAGTCGTGAGGCCCGCTCGGCGGCGGTGACGGCGGCTGATCGGAGTCGACTTCGAGTGCCGGTCTGATCCTGATCGGACCCAGGGGTTCGAGCTGTGGAGCGAGCTCCTCCGCCGGCCCCACGGCCACTATCGCGAGCCGGTCGGGGTGGAGATATTTTCTCGCCACCTCACCGATCTGCCGGCTGTCGACCCCGTCGATCTCGTCGTGGAGGGCGGTGTAGTAGTCGTCGGGGAGCGAGAAGACGGCGAGGTCACCCAGCCGCGACGTGATGCCGTCGAGCTTCTGCAGGGAGTAGGGGAAGACCCCAAGGAGATAACCCTTGGTCTCATCCAGCTCGGTACCGACGACCGGCTCCTCGCGGATACGTTGAAGCTCACCACGAATCTCGGTGACGGACCTGGCCACCGCGTCAGTGGCAACCGCGGTCGACACCATGAAGGGTCCGGGACCGAGGCGCTCGGCGATCCTGCTGTGGGCACCATAGGTAAAGCCGTGACGCTCGCGCAGGTTGAGGTTGATACGGCTGGTGAACTTGCCGCCAAGCAGCGAGTTGAGTACCCGCAGCGCGGCATAGTCGGCGCAGTTCCTTGGCGGACCTTCGTGTCCGAGACGCAACTCGGTCTGGGCGGCGTCGGGCCGATCGACGATCTCGATAGTCGGTTCCGAGCGCGGCAGCGGGGAAAGATCGACCGCGTCGACGCGGGTGGAGCCGCTCCAGCCCGAGAAGGCCGTCGCGGCGAGTGCCTGAAGCTGTGCCAGGTCGAAATTTCCCACCGCGATCAGCACCGCATCCGCCGGGCCATAATGACGCCGGTGGAAATCGAGAATGTCATCGCGCGAAATGGAGGCGACTGTCTTGGTCGTGCCGAGGAGGGAATATCCGTAGGGAGTCTCTCCATAAATGAGTTGCAGCAGAGCGATAGAGGCCAGCGAGGCCGGTTGGGCGAGACGACGCTGAAGCTCGGCCTGCCGTTGGCGCTGCAAGCGAGCCACCTCGGCCGGCGGGAAGTTGGCAAGGGTTGCGACCTCTGCCAGGAGCTGCAACCCGTGCTCGAGGTGTTTGGAAAGCATCCCGGTGCTGACATGGGCCACATCCCAGTCGGCTCCACTGGTCAGATAGCCACCAAGCTTCTCGACCCTCGCGGCGAGCTCGAGCGCCGAGGAGTCCCTCGTGCCCTCGTCGAGTAGGCCAGCGGTGAGTGTGGCGAGCCCTGCGCGGGAGTGCGGATCCTGCTGCCCGCCGCCCCCACGACTGAGCAGCTCCAGCTGCACCAGCGGACTGCGACAGATAGGTGCGGCGTAGATCTCCAGTCCGTTGGCGAGCCGAAAGCGCTCGAACAGGGGGAACCGGACCCGGCGTGGCGGACCGGGTCGAGGCAGAGTCGAGCGATCGACGACAGTGGCCAGCAGCTACTCCTTGGGCACCACGTGGAGTGAAACCCGGTTGTCGGGTACCAGCCGGGTACGGCCAAAACGGGCCAGGTCTTCGCCGGTCAGCTTCTCGTAGGACTCCATCTCCCTGTCGAGGCGGGAGGGATCCGAGAAATAGGTGGTGTAGAGCGACAGCAGATCGGCTCGTTGCTCGACCGCTTGAAGTCCATCATGGTGGGCGGTGAGCAGCTGGTTGCGGGCGCGCTCGAGCTCCTGCTGCGGGGGAGCGTCGGCGGTCTTCTCGAGGTGCTCGCCGATGACCTTCTCGACCTCCTGGGGATCGATGTCGGGTTTGACCGTGGCGACGATAATGAAGGTGGAGCCGATCTCCAGGGGAAGAACATAAGAAACAACGTCCTGGGCCAGCTCGCGGGTGTAGACCAGATCTTTGTAGAGCGGACTCGACTTTCCCCCGGTAAGCGCGGTGGACAGAAGGTCCGCTGCGTACCATTCCGGCTCACCGAAGGCCGCCGCCGGAAAGGCCAGATAGACCCGCGCCAGTTGGACATCGTCGGCAAGGACTTCGCGCTGCTCTGCCGCCAGTTGGACAGGCTCGGCGGTCACCTTGTCGATGCCGCCACCGCTCGGAATCTCCCCAAAATACCTTTCGATCGCGGCCAGGGCTGCGGCCGGTTCGACATCTCCCACTAGAGAGAGCACCGCATTGTCGGGTACGTAGTAGGTGCGGAAGAACTCCTCGATCTCCACGAGTGTGGCCGCCGCAATGTCCTCCATATAGCCGATCACCGGCCAGTGATAGGGATGTCCGGGCGGGTAGAGCAGCTCGTGGACCCTCTCCATCGCACGTCCATAGGGCTGATTGTCGACATGCTGACGCCGCTCGTTCATGACCACTTCACGTTGGTTCTCGAGCTTGCTCTCATCGAGGGCCGGGAGTAGAAAGCCCATGCGGTCGGCCTCCAGCCACAAGCCCAACTCCATCTGGTTTGCCGGCAGGGTCTCGTAATAGTTGGTCCGGTCGTACCAGGTCGAGCCGTTGGCTACCCCGCCGACCTGTTGTACGTACCGAAAGTGATCGTTTGTACCCACGTGCTCGCTGCCCTGAAACAGCATGTGCTCGAAGAGGTGGGCAAAACCCGTGCGGCCCGGGCGCTCGTTCTTCGAGCCGACGTGATACCAGAGGTTTATGGCTACCAGCGGCAGGGTCGAGTCGGGTTGCAGAACCACTCGCAGACCGTTGCCGAGTGTGTGCTCCTCGATCGGGAGTCTAGTCGCGGGGTGATCGGTAGTGCTCATGACCGGCGTGCGCGGAGGGAGCTCTTGTCAAGGCGATGATCGTCTGGCTAGGACGTACTCCTGCATGCCGTTGCGCAGCAGGAATGAAGTCTCCACCACGAAGGCGGGCAGGTGACGCTCGAGGTCGGGCTCGCGATAATGGGGGCTCGGACGCGTTGCTGTGGAGCGGTTGTCGTAGGT
>SBFI01000182.1 GCA_006227875.1 Acidobacteriota bacterium | reverse complement strand
AGGAAGTGCTCGACCATCTCAGTCCTCCTCGATCTGATCGGTTTTCCAGACTCGCAAGGCCCAGATCAAGAAACCGATGATGAAAAACGCCGACGGCGACATCACCATCAGCCCATTGGGGTTGTACCAGCCTCCCTCGGTGACCAGCGGCATGACCTGCTTGCCAAACACCGAGCCCGAGCCGAAGAACTCGCGCAGAAAGGCGGTGATCATCAGAATGATCGCGTAACCCAGGCCGTTGCCGATGCCGTCTATGACGCTCATGCCGGGCGGGTTCTGCATGGCATAGGCCTCGGCACGGCCCATGATGATGCAGTTGGTGATGATGAGACCCACAAAGACCGACAACTGCTTCCAGATGTCGAACACGTAGGCCTTCAGGATCTGGTCGGTGACGATGACCAGCGAGGCGATGATGGTGAGCTGGACGATGATCCGGATATTGGTCGGGATGCCGTTGCGCAAAAGACTCACAAACAGATTGGAGAGCGTCAGCACGCAGATGACCGCCACGCTCATCACCAGGGAGGTGTCCATCCGCGTGGTCACCGCGAGGGCCGAGCAGATCCCCAGTACCTGGAGCGCGATCGGGTTGTCGTTGAACAGAGGGTCTATCAGCGCTTCGCGCGTCTTGCTCGCCATCAGGCGGCCCTCCTTTCTTCCTTCGATCCGAGCTTGTCGAGCAGGGGACCGAAGCCGTCTTCACCCAGCCAGAATTGGACGAGATTGGTGACCCCGCGAGCGGTGAGCGTCGCGCCCGAGAGACCGTCGACCCGATAGGGGTCTTCCGCGGGTGGCCCCGCCGGGCCTTTGATCACCTCGATTTGAGGCGAGCCGTCCTCACCAAAGGCCTTGCGACCGTCCCACTTGGCCTTCCACCGCGGGTTGTCCACCTCTCCTCCGAGGCCCGCGGTCTCCCCGTGCTCATAAAATGTGATGCCGCGGACAGTCTCGAGGTCGGCATCGAGCGCCAGAAAGCCGTAGAGAGTCGACCAGAGTCCGTACCCCTCGATGGGCAGGATGATCATGTCGATGGCGCCGGCCTCGCCCTCGACCAGATAGACCAGGGCGTAGTCGGGCAAACGCCTGACCAGCGCGGTATTGGCAGGAGCCACCCGACTGGTGGCGGGATCTGTCGCCCGTTTCCTCTGATCGAATGTCAGCGGATCGATATCCGGGGCTTGCTCTCCGGTCTCCAGGTCGATCACCACGCCGCGAATGCTCGCGAACCGACTCTCGATCTCGTCGGGGCTCACCTTCTCGTCGTCGCTTAGGAGACCCGCAGCGATGAGCACGTTGCGCTGCTTCTCCAGAGCGGAGTTGGCGTCCTGCCGCTCTTTGAGCGAGACGGCGGAGGAGGAAACCACCACCGCACAGACGATGCAAACCGCAGTGGCGAACAGGATGGTGTAGAGCGGACTACGTTGCATAGCGCGCTTTCCTCCGCTTGATGTTGGCTTTCAGCACATAGTGATCGATGGTTGGCGCAAACACGTTCATCAACAGAATGGCCAGCATCATCCCCTCGGGGTAAGCCGGGTTGATGACGCGGATGAGCACCGCGAAAACACCGATGAGAAAGCCGTAGATGGTCCGGCCGCGGTCGGTCTGGGCGGCCGATACCGGATCGGTAGCCATAAAGACGGCGCCAAAGGCCCA
Source organism: Acidobacteriota bacterium (assembly GCA_006227875.1). Lineage (GTDB taxonomy): Bacteria > Acidobacteriota > Thermoanaerobaculia > Multivoradales > JAHEKO01 > M0029. The sequence goes on along the minus strand of SBFI01000182.1, from coordinate 3,406 downwards.
TCCCCCGAGCACCATCTGCCACCAGAAGGGGACTCCGAACAGGGGGTTGGTATCGGAGCCGATGGCATTGAGCCCGATCGTGGTCAGGATCGTTCCGACGACGACTCCGCCCATGATCCGCCAGGAGCCGACACCGGTGGCGATGAGAATCACCGCCCCCAGGAGACAGGCCAGAGCAGAGGTCTCCCCCATCGAGCCGGGAATGGTGCCGACAAAGGCGTCCCACCAGGTGACACCCTGGGCTAGAGCCGCTTGGCCCTGCTCGGCGGCATTGGCCAGCCAGGTGGCGCCGCTGACCCCATCGGCGCTGGTGGCGGCGGCGATCCACACCTTGTCGCCCGAGATCTCGATCGGGTAGGCGAAGAAGAGAAAGGCGCGAGCGGTCAGCGCCGGGTTGAGAAAGTTCATCCCGGTGCCGCCAAAGATCTCCTTGCCGATGACGACACCAAAGGAGATCCCCATCGCCACCTGCCACAGGGGGATGGTGGGCGGCAGGATCAGCGGGAAGAGAAACCAGGTGACGAAGAATCCCTCGTTGACCTCGTGTTTGCGGACGATGGCAAACAACACCTCCCAGAAGCCGCCGGCCACCAGAGTGACGATGACGATGGGCAGGTAGTAGAGCGCGCCGTGGATGATGCAGGCCCAGATGCTTGCGGGATCGAATCCCAGTCCCATCGCCTCCATCGCCCGGGTCTGCCAGGTGTCGAGGGGCGCCGCGCCGCGCGAGATGGCGAGATGTGTTTGATAGCCGGTGTTGTACATGGCCATGTAGACACAGCCCACGAGCGCCACCACCACCGTGATCATCATCCGTTTCAAATCGAGCCCGTCGCGTGCATGCGCGGGACCGGCGGTGACCTTGCCCGGCGTGTAGAGGATGGTGTCCTGGGCTTCCCACAGCGGGTGGAGCTTCTCCAGCTTGCCACCCGGCTCGAAGTGCCTGCCCTGCTTGTCCAGAAACGAGCGTAAAGACATCAGCCTTCCTTCTCGATAGTGGTCAGGACCTCACGCAGGTAGGGTCCGTAGTCGTTTTTGCCCGGACAGACAAAGGTGCAGAGGGCCAGATCTTCCTCGTCGAGCTCGAGACAACCGAACTCTTCGGCCATCTCGATGTCGTGCATGAGCAGCGACTTGAGCAGATAGGTCGGCTCGATGTCCATCGGCATGACCTTCTCGTACATGCCGATGGGTACGACAGCCCGGAGCGAGCCGTTGGTGCTGGTGGTGAAAGCGAACTTCTTGCCCGGCATGAGCGCGGAGACAAACGTGTTGATGGTCGAGTACTTGCCGGCGCCCGGGGCCATCCAGCCCATGAACTCCCGCTCCCGGCCTTCGGCCATGGCGGTGATCTGCTGGTGATAGCGGCCGAGGTAGCCGAGCACGTCACCCATGGCGGAGCGGCCCGCCAGGACCGACCCCGAGATGACGCGGTTGTCGCCGTCGTCGAGCTCGCCGGCGACCAGGTCGTCGATCGAAGCCCCGATGCGGGTACGCAACAGCCGCGGCTTTTTCACCACCGGCCCGGCCAACGACACGATCCGCTCGACATCGAGCTTCCCGGTTTCGAGCAGGTGGCCGATGGCGATCACATCTTGATACCCGATGTGCCAGACGGTCTTGTTGCGGTCGACCGGGTCGAGGGTATGGATGTGAAAGCCCGCTGTCCCGGCGGGATGGGGTCCGGAGAACTCTTCTCGCCGTACACGCTCCTCGTCGGGAAGCTCGAGCACCTCACCTGCACCTACGCAGACGTAGACCGCTCCCTCGGTGAGCTTGGTCAGCGCGGTGAGGCCGCGCTGGAACTTGTTCTCCTTCCCCTGCAGGACCACACCCACCGCCGGTGCGAGTGGCTGGGTGTCGATGGCGGTGACAAAGATCGATCGCGGACGGGTCTCGGGGGTCGCTACCTTGCTGAAGGGTCTCGCCCGTAGTGCCGTCCACATGCCCGACTCGATGAGGAGCTGCTCGACCTGGCTGCCCGTAAGGGACGATGGGGGTTTGCCGGTAAACGAGCCGAAGGTCTGCTCTTCGGCGGCGCCGGAGCGGCCCTCTGTCTCACTGCGGGCGAGATCCACGACCACCGACTGGAGGGCACGCCGCTCACCGCGGTTGACCGCCACCACCTTGCCGGCCCCCGGCGAGGTGTAGCGGACCCCCGGCATCTTCTTGTCCTCGAACAGGAGCTGACCGCGTTTGACGGTGTCTCCCACGACGACCTGCATGGTGGGTCTCATGCCGACATAGTCGGCGGCCACCAGCGCTACCCTGCCGGGTGCGCGTGCCGTGTCGATCTCCTGTGCCGGCTCGCCCCGGATGGGCAGACGCAGCCCTCGATTGACCTTGTGCAATGTCATTAGGAGTTCCCGAGAAAGGTTCAGCTTGGTTGTTGGAATAGCCGCGACGCCTCATGCCACCGTCTGTTTGGCGGAGAGCACGGCCGAGCTACGCGGACCCATTTTTCCATCTTGGCGGCCATTCGCCAAGAGCCCAGATGCGAGCCGTCCGGGCCTCGTCCGTCTGGTAGGATTTTCATCTGGCGCAGGCCGGCCGTGGCGCGAGACCATCGATCTCGGCGGGTCGACGAGCCACCGAGAAAAGGAGGGCAAAGATGGCCACCGAACAGATCCCGACGGCCCAAAATCTGATGGAGGACGTGGAGCTCGTGTTCTCCCCTGGGATGGATCTGCTGGATGCGATCGACAAGCTGGCCCGACACAAGGCGTCTGCTGCGCCGGTTGTCGACGAGAGCCAGCACCTGCTCGGGATGCTCACGGAGAAGGACTGTATCCGTATCCTCTCCGGCTCCGCCTTCTATCGGCCGCGGGGTGGCAATGTCGAGGACTTCATGTCGGTCGTGCGGGTCGCCATCGAGCCGGAAATGGACCTCTTCCGGGTTTCGGAGCTGTTTCTCGATAACAACTTTCCCATGCTGCCGGTGGTAGACGAGGGCAAGCTCGTCGGTTGTATCACCCGTCAGGACATGCTTCGCGGCATCATGGAGCTGACCCGCGCCTGGCGGCGGGTGCAGTCGAAACTGGAGGAAGAGGCCGGTGAGGCCGTGGAGCGGCCGAGCTCCATCCAAGACCTGCAGGAGGTCTTCTCCAGGTACTCCAAGGGACAGCTGGTGCGCCGCCTGGGGCGGCGAAGTTGAAGCTGGCGGCGAGCCCCGCCGAGTGATGGTCGACATACCCGATCAAGACGAGAGGATTCGTGCCGAGGAGGCCTATCTGCGCCTCCACCGTACCGAGCCCGACTACACCAAGCCTCTTCTTCAGGTTCCGGAGGAGGTAAAAGGGAGGATCCTCGCCCTGCTCGAGCTGCTCTATGGCGAGCAGCAGGCCCAAGCGACCTACCCCGAGCTCGAGCGGCTGATGCGGGTCTACTGGGCTCACAAGACGCGCGA
>SBFI01000202.1 GCA_006227875.1 Acidobacteriota bacterium | reverse complement strand
GTGGCCTGGCACCCCAGCGGCGAGTATGCCCTGTTCACCCTCAACCGCACCAAGAATCTGGTTCCCATGACCCGTCTGCTCCAGGGGTGGACGATCACCAACGGCATCGGACTGGTCTGGCGTGACGGTCGGGTGGACCAGGTACTCCTGGACCAGCCCGGTCTGGCTTTCCCCGATGTGGCCGATGTGGCCGTCACACCTGACGGACGGCACGCAGTGGTGGTCAGCACCGGCACCGATCGTCTGGCGGTGGTCGATCTGGAGAAGTTGACGACCATGCTGGCGGAGGCCTCACCCCACGAGCGCCAGCGGGTCTTCCCCAACCACCTGGGCAAACCGGTGGAGTTCGTGACCAGCTACATTCCCACCGGGACCAGCCCGCGCGGAGTGACCATCTCGGTCGCCAACACCCTCGACGACTCGGTGACCGTCGTCGATCTGGAGAGCCTCCAGGCGGTGGAGCGGATCGACCTCGGCGGGCCGAAGGAGATCTCCAAGACGCGGCTGGGCGAGCGGCTCTTCCACAGCGCCGACATCGCCTTTCGCCGGCAGTTCTCGTGCCACACCTGCCACCCCGATGGTCACGTCGACGGCATCACCTACGACATCGAGCCCGACGGCATCGGTGTCAACCCGGTGGACAATCGCACGCTGCGGGGAATCTTCGATACCGCCCCCTTCAAGTGGACGGGACTCAATCCGAATCTGCAGCGTCAGTGTGGCCCCCGGTTGGCGGTGTTCTTTACCCGCATCGATCCGTTTACACCCGAGGAGCTCGAGGCGCTCGAGCTGTACATCACCACGATTCCACGGCCGCCCAACCGTCACCGGGCGCTGGGGGCGCCGCTCACCGAAGCCCAGCGCAAGGGCAAAGCGCTGTACGAGCGGAAGGTGACCAACGATGGACGACCGATCCCGCCGACGGGACGCTGCGTCAGTTGTCACCCGGGACCGCTCTACACCGATCGTCAAAAACACGACGTCGGCACTATGACCCCGCTCGACAGGGAAGGGGTGTTCGACACCCCCCACCTGACCAATATCTACGACTCGGCGCCCTATCTTCACGATGGGAGCGCCGAGACGTTGGAAGAGATCTGGACGCGGTTCAACCCCGAAGACCAGCATGGCGTCACCAACGACATGACCAAAGACGAGCTCAACCATTTGATCGAGTACCTCAAGACCCTCTAGGAAGTGGAGTTATGAAGAAGACACTATTCATCACACTTTCCGTCACTCTCGCGCTGATGGGGGTCGGTGGCGGGTCGGCGACCGCGCAGTCGGAGCCCGAACAGGGGCACCCTCCGACGGCTGCTACCGACCTCGATCTGCCCTACGTCTACACCAACTGGAAGCAGTACACGGTGGCCGACGGCCTGCCCAACGACCACATCTTTGCCGTCAAGGTCGACGGAAACCATGTTTGGGTGGGTACCGAGGGCGGTCTGGCCCGGTTGGACAAGAGGACGGGGAAGATCACCTCCTGGAGCGAGAAAGACGGTCTCCCATGGCGTGTGGTCTCGGCCATCGACGTCGATCCCAAAACCGGCGAAGTCTGGTTGGGCATGTTTGGCGGCGGTCTGGCCCGCTTCAGCGGCGGCCGTTTCGACCACTTCCACCAGCTCAACAGCGGCCTGGTCAACGACGTGGTCTACGGTGTCTGTGTCGAGAACGACAACGTGTGGGCCGCCACCACTGCCGGCGCCAGCCGCTACAACACCATCAGCGGTGAGTGGACGATCTACACCGAGAGAAACGCTCCCATGGAGGAGATCTGGAACTACGGCTGCTCCGTCGGTGACGGCAAGGTGTATCTGGGCGTCTGGGGCAGCGGTGTCTTGGAGTTCGACATCGCCACCGAGCGCTGGAAAGACTACCTCGACCCCGATGGTGAGATGGAGATCGACCTCTACCGCGACGACGGCATCGTCCACGTCATCACCACCGGTGTGAGTCACGTCGACAGCACCCTCTGGGTGACAACCTACTTTGGCGCTTCGCGTTATGACGGACGCCATTGGCGGGGCTACTTCAAGCAGGACAGCGGGGTGCCGAGCGACTTTCACAACGCCGTCAAGGGGCGCAGCGCAGACGAGGCCTGGTTCTCTACCGACAAAGGGCTCGGGGTGCTCACCGACTTCGAGTCCGACACCTGGGTCGTCTACACCACCGATCACGAGACCGGAACCGGCAAGGCGGTGATCCAGCGGGGCACGGAGATTCTCGATACCGTCACCATGCCGCCCAACCTGCCGCACAACTATGTGCTCTGGTCCGAGCTGGACGGTGACGACTGGTGGGTCGGAACCTCCAAGGGGCTCGCCCACGCGGTGGGGGAGGGCTACTACCCGGGGCTGCGTCGAGCCGGGCACCGGCCCGTTGTCGCCGACGACGCCGGTGAAAGCCCCGAGCGAGAGATCACCGCTCTCGACACCCGAGCGATTGTCGAGGAGATCGATGTCGGCCCCTACGAGGTGCCAAATCTGCCGTTGAAGAAGAGCTCGAACTACGCGTCGTCGCCGGCGGATGTCGAGCCCTTCGGCCACGTGACTCCCTACTTCGAGCACTTCCTCGAGCAGATGGAGTACACCGGACCGGGACGGGCGCTCCCCGAGCCCAAGAACTTGGAGGCGGTCAAAATCGGATTTCTGGGGCCCATCGAGCCAACGGTTTCGGTGGCCACCGGCGGCCGGAGTCACGAGGAGCCGTTGGGGATCGCGATGCTGCGCGGCTCGCGTCTGGCCATCGAGCAGGCCAACGCCGCGGGTGGCTATCTCGACCGCGACATCCCCTTCGAGCTGGTGGTACACAACGACAACGGTCTGTGGGGCGCCTCCGGCAACGAGATCATCGATATGGCCTACAACAAGGGAGTGTGGGCGATCCTCGGCACTATCGACGGCGCCAATTCTCACATCGCCATACGGGTGGCACTCAAGGCCGAGATCCCGATGGTCAACACCGGTGACACCGATCCCACCTTTATCGAGACCAACATCCCCTGGGTCATCCGCACCATCGGTGACGACCGGCAACAGAGCTACATCCTTCTCGACTACCTTTTTCGGAAGATGGGCTACGAGCGGGTGGCCATTATGCGTGCGAGCAACCGCTACGGCCGGTTTGGGGTACGCGAGATCAAGGACGGCAGCCGGCGTCTTGGACACCCGGTGGTCGTCGAGATGGCCTATCCCGTCGGTGGCAGCGACTTCTCCCTCCACCTCGATCGCATCGAGGAGGCCGAGCCCGAGGTGATCGTCCACTGGGGAGACGGCGAGGACGGTGCCCGGATCCTCAACCAGCTGCGAGCGCGCGGGATGGCCCAACCCTTCTTCTGCTCCGATCGGTGTGTGAGTGAGTCCTTCGTCGATCTTGCCGGTGACAACGCCGATGGGGTCCTGGCTCCCTATCCCTGGGATCCGGAGCGCGAGGATCCGAGGCTGGAGAGCTTCCGAACGGCCTTTTGGGAGCGCTTTGGCGTCGAGCCCGACACCTATGCCGCCCACGCCTACGACGGCATGAACATGCTCATCTGGGCGATCCAGAATGGGGGACTCAACCGCGCCAAGATTCGTGATCTGCTGGCCTACCGGACCGAGCCCTGGCCGGGCGTCACCGGTGACATCCCGCTCAATGCCGTCCTCGACGACGCCGGTGAGGTCTTTCTGGCGCGCTACGAGGGGGATGGATGGCGTTACTACTCGCGTGAAGAGCTCGACATACCCAGCGGACTCGTGGTGCCGGAGCCCCGCACTGAGCGCGAAGCCGCTCGTCCACCGGCTGCGGAGCCGGCTCGGGACTTTCGAGCCACCCCGCTCGAGTACGAAGGTCCCCAGGGCGACGAGCCTCTTGTGGAGGAGCTATCCGAGGTCGTGATCGGCTGGTTTGGGCCGTCGGATCCCGAAGCGCCGGGACACGGCGATCTGTGGACCGCAGCATCTTTGGCCATCGAGGAGGCAAACGAGGCGGGTGGCTACCAGGGCCTGCCCTTCAGATTGGAGGCTCGTTGGTCCGAGAATCCATGGGGGAGCGGCGTCTCACAGCTCACCCGTCTGGTCTATGAGCAGGGGATCTGGGCGATCCTCGGCTCGGTCGATGGGCCCAGCGCCCATCTGGCGGAGCAGGTCGTGGCCAAAGCCCGCCTGCCGCTGGTGAGCCCGGCGAGCACCGACAAGTCGGTCAATCTGGCCGGCGTTCCCTGGATGTTCTCGCTGGCTCCGGCCGACCACCTCTGGGTTCCGGTGCTGGTCGATGCAGTGCTCGACCAACAGGCAAGCCAGGAGGGGGAGAGTCTTGCTTTGCTGAGCGGCACCGATCATGACTCCCGTATGGCAGCCGGCCAGATCCTCACCGAGCTGGCGGCCAGAGACCGGGGACCGGCTCTCCATCTCGAGTTCAGGCCGGCGAGCGAGAGCTTCTCGCCACAGCTCGAGCTGCTCGAGAGTGAGAGGCCGGGTCTGATCCTGATCGTCGGTGGAGCGGAAGACAGTGCACGGCTCACCTCGGCCATCAGGGCCTGGGATCCGACCGCCGCCATATACGGCACACCACAGATGGCTCGCAGCCTCTTTGTCGAGCTTGCCGGACCGGCTGCCGAAGATGTCCGCTTCCCGCTCCTGGTCGACCCCGTGGGGCAGATCGCCGACCGTGACAGATTCGCCCGCCGCTTCCTCGAGCGTTCGGGGAGTGAGCCCGATTGGGCCGCGATCACAAGCTACGACGCCACGCGGCTGCTGGTGGCGGCCATCCGCCGCGCCGGTCCCAATCGGGCGCGCATTCGCGAGGCGCTGGCGGCACTCTCCCCATGGCAGGGAATCACGGGTCGGGTGGAGTGGGATCCGGTGGGCCAGAACCTCCGCCCGGTGACCGTCCTGGGAACGGTCCGCTCGGGGCGCATCGTGGCTCAGCTGTTGACCGGTACGACCGTCCCGCCGCACTTGGCGCAGGTCTTGCTGCGCTCGCCGACCTTGCCGATCCAGCCGCAGGCCGGACAGCGGGCCTCGAAGTAGCCCTTCCAGAGCTCCTCGAGTAGGCCGCGGTGACGGATGAAGTGGAGCACCAGCTTGCGGTACTGCCCGAGGGCCACTTCGCCGGTGGCCTCGCGGTTGACCTCGACCACGGCGGCCGGAGGCACCTCGTCGGTCAATCGCACCACCTTGCCGAGTAGAAGGAACGGGTCACAAACACGGGGGTAGCCCTCGAACTGGATGGCCGCCATCTCACCCGCGGCTGCCGGACCGCCGTCTTCGATACAAAGACCGACCAGATTGACGTTGCGGAGACGTCGCTCTTCGAAGCCGCCTTCACCGATCTTCATCTGCACCGGAATCGGCAGCTCCACCCGCTTGCTCGCACGCCGGTTGGGCCCGCCCTCACCGGGGGTGTCGGTACCCTGGCGGCCCAGTCCCTTCAACCGGCCCATCAGTTTTGACCCGTCCTTGTTCTGTTGGTCTGACATGGCCC
>SBFI01000328.1 GCA_006227875.1 Acidobacteriota bacterium | reverse complement strand
TTGTACCCCTCATCGGTCGTCACGGGTGGCAAGAGAGCTGAACGATGGAAATGATTCGAGATCTCTGGTTGCGTCTTCACGAGACCCTCAACGGTTTACTGCACTGGGTCGAAGAGTTTGCCGCCACGCCCTACGGCGGCTGGGCGCTGTTTGTTCTCGCTTTTGCCGAGAGCAGTGTCTTTCCGATTCCACCCGACATCCTGTTGATCGCCCTTTGCCTTGGCGATCCGGAGTCCTCCTTCTGGTTTGCCGCCATCTGTTCGCTGGGCTCGGTCCTCGGGGGCATGGCTGGCTATGCTCTCGGCTATTTCGGTGGTCGACCCTTGCTGTACAAGATGTTTCCGGTCGAGAGCATCGAGTGGGTCGAGAGCTACTACGATCGCTACAACGCCTGGGCCACCGGGATAGCCGGCCTCACACCTCTGCCCTACAAGCTGGTGACCATCTCCGGGGGTGTGTTTGCCATTCAATTCAAGATCTTCGTCCTGGCGTCGGCCATCTCTCGATCGGCCAGGTTCTTTGCGGTGGCGGCGGTCGTCTATGTGTTTGGTGACGCCGCCAAGCTGTTTATTGAGAAGCATCTCAACTGGCTGTCGATAGCATTTGTTATTCTTCTCGTTCTCGGCTTCTGGGTCATCAGTCGCAGCTCCAAGAGGGCCCGCAAGTCAACCGGCAGCGAAGCGGAGGAAACCGAGGCGTGAGCCCGGGCCAGAGGGAAGGCCGAAGGCTTCTCGTCAGTGGTCGAGTTCAGGGAGTGGGTTTCCGCTGGTTCACACGACGTGCCGCTGCCGAGCTCGGCGTAACCGGCTGGGTGCGCAACCTTCCCAGTGGTGATGTCGAGGTCCAGGCCGCGGGGTCACCGGAAACACTGGCCCGGCTGAAGCAAGAGCTCGAGCGGGGTCCGGGAGGAGCCCGGGTGAGCTCGGTGAGAGAGGAGCGGCTCGCGTCCGTGCCCGAGTGGGAGAGCTTCGACGTAGTATTTTGATCGTCGCAAGGAGAGAGTCAGATGGATGATCTGAAGGCATACATTCGCGAGGTACCCGGTTTTCCAAAGGAGGGGATCCTCTACTACGACATCAGCACTCTGCTGCAGCACCCGTTGGCTCTGCGGATGACGATCGATCGCTTCGTCAGGCTGTTTGCCGGCAAGCATGTAGACAAGGTCATCGGCATCGAATCGCGAGGCTTCATGTTCGGGTCGATCGTGGCCTACAACCTGGATGCCGGTTTCGTGCCGGTGCGCAAGCCCGGAAAACTGCCGGCCAAGACCGTCAGTCAAACCTACGATCTGGAGTACGGCACCGACACGCTGGAGATGCACGAAGATGCCATCAGCCCGGGCGAAAAAGTGCTCGTCGTCGACGACCTCCTGGCCACCGGTGGGACGGCCGCGGCCTCTGCCAAGCTGGTGGAGGCACTGCAAGGAGAGGTCGAGGTCGTGGGCTTCGGCTTTGTGGTGGAGTTGACGTTTCTGGACGGCCGAAAGGAGCTCGAGGGATACGAAGTCGAGTCGCTGATCCGCTACTGAGGCGCTCCCGGAACAGCTCTACCGGGCTAGCCGCCGTCGGCTGGACGGCGTATAATTCGCTGCTTCACAGGCGGCTGTAGCTCAGCTGGATAGAGCTGGGGCTTCCTAAGCCCTGAGTCGGGGGTTCGAGTCCTCCCAGCCGCACCAAGAACAACAAATCTCTCAAACCGGCAACAAAATACGAGCAACCGAGATGAGTCATCGACTAACTCGAAAAGACATGAAGAGGGACGAGCTCCGAGAGGGCCTCGGCGCGGTTGTCCACTTTCTAAGCGAATACGGTCGGACAATTGTCGCCGGTATCGTCGCCCTGCTGGTGCTGGTGGCCATCGCCGCCGGTTATCGTGAGTACCAACAGCGACGCGAGATCACTGCTACCGAGGATCTGGCCGAGGCGCTCCGCATCTACCAGGCGCCGGTGCTGCCAAGCGGGGCCACCCCGCCGGACACGAGCGAGCCCACGTTCTCGACCGAGGAGGCCCGCGCCGCCCGTGCTCGAGAGATGTTCGACGAGATCCGGGCGAACCACGACGGCACCGATGCGGCCGACATCGCCGCGGTCTATCGAGCCGAGTTGGCCACTCGCGAAGGGGACCTCGCACAGGCTCGCGAGCTCTGGGAGGGTTTTCTCGAGCGCCAGAAGGATCACATGCTGGCCGCCGAGGTGCAGCTCAACCTGATGTCGCTCGATCGGCTCGAAGGACGGGGTGAAGAGCTGATCACACGACTCAACTCGATGCTCGATTCGCCTGACCGGAACAGCCTACCCACCGATGTTCTGCTCAATCAGCTGGCCATCACCCTCGAGGACTCCGGGCGGGAAGAGGAAGCCCGGCGGACCTACCGGCGCATAATCGACGAGTTCCCGTCCTCTCCATACGTCACTGGGGCACGCGCCCGCACGGAATCGTGATCAGTCCTTATCGGATTCTGGAGCGCAAGCGGGCCGGAGGCTCGTTGCGCGATGCCGAGGTGCGCGCGGTGGTCGCGGGGGCTGCAGACGGCAGTTGGACCGACGGTCAGTTGGCCGCTTTCCTCATGGCTGCCGCCATCCGGGGGCTGGACGCCGAGGAGACTCAAAGTCTGACCCTGGCCATGCTCGAGTCGGGTGAGCAGTGGGACCTGGCGGCGGATTACCCGACCCTGACCGACAAACACTCGACCGGCGGCGTAGGTGACAAGGTCTCGCTGGTTCTGGCACCGTTGCTGGCGGCCTGCGATGTGCCGGTCGCCATGCTCACCGGTCGAGCTCTCGGTCACACCGGGGGCACGGCCGACAAGCTGGAGGTCGTTCCGGGGCTCGACCTGAGGCTCGACCGGGCTCGCTGTCTGGACCTTCTCGAGGATGTCGGCATGGCCATTGGCATCGCCACCTCGGCCATCGCGCCCGCCGACGGCCGCCTCTACCAGTTGCGCGATCAGACGGCAACGGTGTCGTCCTTGCCTTTGATCACCGCCAGCATCTTGTCGAAGAAGCTGGCAACCGGAGCGGCCGCGCTGGTCTTCGACGTCAAAACCGGCAACGGCGCGATTCTGGCGGACAAGAGCGAGTCGAAGGCATTGGCGGAGCTGCTGGTGGAGACCTGTGTGTCTCTCGGACGCAGAGCCGGCGCGCTGATCACCGATATGAGCCAGCCGCTCGGTCGCTGGGTGGGTCACGCCGCCGAGCTGAAGGAGACCCTGGAATGTCTTGCCGGCGACGGACCCGATGACCTCATGGAGGTCGTCTATGCTCTGGCACTCGAGCTGGGAGCCCTTTTGCAGGTGGGATTGGACACGATACAGCTCGACGCCGCCATCTCTTCGGGACTGGCAAGGGAGAGGTTCGAGCGCTGGGCGGTGCTGCAGGGTGGCGATCGAGAATGGCTGGCGGCGCCCGATCTGTCGCTGGGGAAGCACGAGTATGCTCTGGAAGCCCAGGTCGGCGGGGTCCTGTCCCGGGTCGAGACCAAGACCGTGGGCCGGCTGCTCGGCGAGGCGGCGGTCAGCAGCAGCGGTCCTTCGCGGCAAGTCGATCCGGCCGTGGCGCTGCACTATGGTGTCCGACTTGGGGATCGGGTAGGCGCGGGCGAGGATATCGGCCGGCTCTACCTAAGGCGGGCCGACGAGCGGCTGGCGGATGAGCTGCGTCGCTGCTTTGTGGTCGATGAGGAGGGTATCTCCCCACCACTTATCGTCGAGAGACTGGCGGCTGGCTAGCCTCTAGCTGCCTCTGTTGCCGAAGTTGTTCTCGAGAATCGACAGGTCGGCGTTGTTTACCTTGCCGTCGTTGTTGAGGTCGCAGGCGCCGTTGTAGCGCGGGTCGCCCGACGAGGTGCCAAAGCAGAGACCCACCAGCACTAGGTCCTCGCCATCGACACGACCGTCTCCGTTGACGTCCCCTTTGCCGCCGCCGCCACCACCGCCGCCGCCACCACCGCCACCGCCGGACGAAAACGAAGCCACGGGGATCGACCTCGAATTGCCTGCCAGGTCCGAGGTCTGAATCCGGACCTGGGGAGTGGCGCTGAGCGAGCCGCTGACCGAGGCGCTCAGTTGCGCCCGCCGCGAGTCTCCCCCCACGTTGGTGGAGAGCTGCTGGCCATCGATGGTGAAATACGTCTCGCCCAGGTTGATGCCCGAGCCCGATTCGTGGAGCAGGGCCGACAGTGAGTCGCCGACGTTGATCGTGTTATTGGCACCGGCCTTTTCGGCGCCGCTGAAGACCGGACCAATGCTGTCGACGCCGATGAGCTTGTCGCGGAACAGCCGTGCCAGGAGCTGGAAACCCGCGGCATTGGGGTGACCGGTTCTGTCGTTGCCCTGGTAGATTGTCTGCTCTCTGTTGGGGGTGTAGAAGAACTCCTCCCAGGGCTCGGCGGTCGGGCGGGGACCGGTGGAGGTCTGCTCACGGATGGCGACGATGAGATCGAAGGTCACCTCGTTGTCACCGTCTTTTCTGGCAGCCGATTTGCGCGGAATGACGGTGGAGTAGAGCGGCTCCCAGCTGCGGGCCCGCACCTTGGCAGCCATGCTCTCGAGATTTCTGACGGTGGACTCGATCGACGATCGACCGTTGACGATGTCGTTGACGTCGTTGGTCCCCTCGATGATCACCGAGAGAACCTCGTCGTCGGCCACCGAGTTGAGCACCGAGGTGAGCCGACTCAGACCGGCGGAGGTGGTCTCACCCCCGACCCCTCTGTTGAGTACTTCCACGCCTTCAAATCCCGCGTGACTTTGAAGCATGGGGCCGAGGCGACCGGGGTAACCGCCTAGGGCCTGTTCGTCGAAACGATCGCTACCCTCGGTGATGCTGTCGCCAAAAGCGACTACCACGCGTCGAGCACGGGCCGGCTCGGACCCGAGGGCCATGCTCACGAGCAGCACGACCCAGAAAACAACGTGGAGGCGGCCGCTCACGGCAGGCGCTCCCATTCGACGGTGAGGACACCATCCTCGCGCGGCCAGAGCAGGGTCACCTCGCGACTCCCGGGCCGGGCCAGCACGGGTCGGTTGTCGGGTCGCTGCTGGACGACCGCACGGCGCCTGGGGTCGCCACCGGTCCCGATCTCCAACACCGACCAGCCGGAGGGCCAGGCGTTCTTGTAGGTGAGAAAGAGACCACTATCCAACACCACAAAGCGGGGATCGAATGAGCCCGGCGGCCCGATGAGCTCGGGTCGCTTCCATCTGCGTCCGTCGAACCGGGCCGACATCAGCCGGTAGTCATCGCCGTCGAAGTGGCTCCAGACGGCCAGGGCGCCGCTGCCCATCGACACGACAGCAGGCATGGTGTCGGGGGTCCTGTTGTTGGCCGTCAGCCGTTTTGGCCGGCTCCAGCTACTCCCCCGGCGCCGGCTCCACACGATCTCGTCGTCGGAGCCGTCGTAGACACTCCACACCAGGAGATGAGAGCCGTCGGCAAGCACCGTCCCCACCAGCCCCGTCTGGCTGCCCCGGCCGGGCCGGGAGACCTTCTTGACCGACCCCCAGTCGGCGCCGTTCCAGTCGGCAAAGCGCACAGTGAGTGATTGGATGTCGTCACCCTCGAGCCAGGCGATGCCCGAGAGCTCTTCCTTGTCGACAACAAGAGTGGGCAGAATACGGAGGCGCTTCTTCTGGCGGCTGGGTGCGACGAGTCTCTCCACCCCGGCGGCATCTTCCATCACTACCACCAGCTCCCGGCGACCGCGCTTGGTGGCCCGTACACCGGCCGCCACCCACCCCCGGCGGGTCTCGGCGATCTCGGTGAGCCGCTCGCCGGTGCGGAGAGAGATCTCCTGGGGCTCTTCGGAGGGTCGCTCGACTGTTGCCAGATGGGGGGCGTTGACCAGCAAAATACCCTCTTTTGCCTGTACCGGTTGCACCAGCTCGAGCTCCGGCGGAGCGCCGTAAGCGAGGCTCGCAAGGAGCAGAAGTCCGACAAGAATGGGTGCGCGAGCATTCATGGCAGCCGAATCCTACGATCGTACCGAAGGGCTGTCAAACCTCCTGGATTCCTCTAAGATCCACGCCATGGATGCGGCTATTCTGGCGGTCGGCTCGGAGCTGCTGGGTACCGATCGGCTGGACACCAATTCGCTGCTGCTCACCAGGACCCTGGGTGCCTTTGGTGTCGAGCTCCAGCGCAAGGTGGTGACGGGAGACGACGTCGAGGCGATCGTGCAGGAGGTCGGGCGGCTGAGCCGGGTCGTGGATCTGCTGCTGATCACCGGCGGTCTGGGCCCGACCGCTGATGATCTGACACGCGAAGGGGTGGCTCGGGCACTCGAGCGCCGGTTGATTGCCGACGACGAGATGTTGGACGACATCAGGCGGAAGTTCGAGCGGTTCGGTATGTCGATGCCGGAGGTAAACCGCCGCCAGGCGGAGCTCATCGAGGGGGCCTCCTGGCTGATCAACAGCCGTGGAACGGCACCGGGGATGCAGATCGACACCGACGACTGCGTCCTATTCCTCTTTCCGGGGGTACCCACCGAGCTCGAGCGGATGATCGAATCGTCCCTGATCCCCTGGCTCGAAGAGCACAGCGAGGGCCTGCAGACCGAAACCGGGATCGTCAGGGTGGCGTGCCTCTCCGAGTCGACGGTCGAGGAGAGGATCCAGCCCGCCTACGAGGAGTTCGGCAGAGAAAGGATCTCGGTGCTGGCCTCGCCCGCGGATATCCAGGTGAGAGTACTGGTCACGGGTCGAGCCGAAGAGCGGGCCAGGGAGTTGGAGGCGATGACCGACCGCATCGCCGGCCTCGTCGGCAGGGCGGCCTACTCGCGGGATGCCGACGGAACCTTGGAGAGTGTGGTCGGAGAGCTGCTGAGCGCGGCGGGCAAGAAGGTGGCCACCGCCGAGTCCTGCACCGGCGGCCTGGTGGCCGAGCGGTTGACACGGGTTCCCGGCAGCAGCGAGTTCTTCGAGGGGGCGACCGTCACCTACTCCAATCGCCTCAAGCGGGAGCTGCTCGGGGTCAAGGCTGACACCCTGGACCGTCACGGCGCGGTGAGCCGCGAGGTTGTCGAGCAGATGGCGGTGGGAGTGGTGGCACGTTTGAATAGCGATCTGGGGGTGGCGATCAGCGGCGTGGCCGGACCGTCGGGTGGCACGGCGGCAAAACCGGTGGGCACGGTACACGTGGCGGTGGCCGAGGCTGGGTCGGAGGACGTCGATCACCAGGAGCTGCATCTGCCCGGCGATCGGCGCCGGGTGCGCCGGTTGGCCAGCCAATGGGCGCTGGAGATGCTCAGAGGGCGGTTGCTGAGATGATGAGATTCGCACTACTGATCGTGGGCTCGTATCTGGTGGGCTCGATCCCGTTTGGCTATCTGATCGGGCGCAGTCTGCGGGGTCGGGATATCCGCCGCAGCGGCAGCGGCAATGTCGGGGCGACAAATGTGCTGCGGGTCATGGGCTGGCAACCGGCGGTCGCGGTCCTGTTGCTGGATCTGGCCAAAGGAGTGGTACCCATTCTGATCGGCCAACAACTGGCGGTTCCCCCGGCCTGGCTGGGCGCCATGGGGCTCGCAGCCGTCCTCGGGCATATCTTTCCCGTATTCCTGGGCTTTCGGGGCGGCAAGGGGGTGGCTACCGGCTTCGGGGCCTTTGCCGTTTTGGCCCCTCTGCCCGCCCTTGGTGCCCTGGTGGTGTTTGGGGTGGTGGTGGCGTCGACCCGCTATGTCTCTCTGGGCTCGGTAACGGCGACCGCCAGCTTTCCCCTGCTGATTCTGCTGTTCGATGGTGTCGGTGGAGGAGAGGCGCTCGATCCGGCGCTGGTGGGATTTGCGGCGGCAACATCGGCCCTTATCATCTTCCAGCACAGGTCGAACTTGAAGCGTCTTCGAGCTCGGGAAGAGCGCAAATTGGGAGAGCGGCTCGGAAGGGAGGATGCATGATGCGTGTCGGTGTTTTGGGTGCCGGCTCCTGGGGAACCGCCTTGGCAATCCATGCGGCCTCGACCGGTGCCGCGGTCCAACTCTGGGCGCGCCGCCGGGAGCTGGCCGAGCAACTGGCCGGGGAGCGCTGCAACCGCATCTACCTGCCGGGCGTCGAATTCCCCGACAACGTCACGCCGACAGCCGATGTCTCCGCGCTGGCCGGCTGCAAGATCGTCTTCGTGGTGGTGCCCTCGCACGGGTATCGTGAAGTGACACGTCTTTATCTGCAGGAGGCAATGGCCGAAGACGCTCCGGTCGTCATCTCGGCCACCAAAGGCATCGAGACCGAGAGCCTGGCGCGGATGAGCCAGGTTTCCGAGGAGGAGGCCGCCGCAGCCGATCGGAGAGTCCATTTTGCGGTGCTCTCGGGGCCCACGTTCGCCGCCGAGTTGGCGGCCGGCTGCCCGAGTGCGGCGGTGCTCGCCTCGAGCCACGAGGAGCTGGCATCTCGGCTGGTCGAGCAGCTGTCGACCGACAAGCTGCGGCTCTACTCGTCGACCGATGTCGTCGGTGTCGAGCTCGCCGGGACAGCCAAGAACGTCATCGCCATCGGTGCCGGCATCGTCACCGGTCTGGGTCTGGGTCACAACACCTTGGCAGCTCTGATCACCAGGGGTCTCCACGAGATCAGGCGGTTGGGAGTCGCCTCCGGCGGCCAGTCGAGAACTTTTGCCGGTCTCGCCGGGCTTGGCGACCTGGTGCTGACCTGTACCGGGGGGCTGTCGAGGAATCGGCGTACCGGTATGGAGCTGGCCGCGGGGAGAACTCTGGAGGAGATTCAGGGGGAAACTTCGATGGTGGCAGAAGGGGTGCGCAACTCACTCTCGATCACCCGCCTTGCGGAGCAGCAGGATATCGAGATGCCGATTTGCGAACAGATGATGGCGCTCATCTACGAAGGCAAGTCGCCGCAAGATACCATTCGCGAGCTGATGACACGCGAGCTCAAATCCGAGCTCGCCCTTTGACATGGAACCGACCTGAATGACTGACGATTCTCAGAGCTCGAACGAGGCGGCTGGCCGCCACCAGACCGTCATCATCCTGGACTTCGGGAGTCAGTACACCCAACTGATCGCCCGCCGGGTGCGGGAGAACAGGGTCTACTGCGAGATCCAACCCTATGACTTCGATGCGGAGGCGATCAGCCGGAGAAACCCCATCGGCGTCATCCTTTCGGGTGGCCCGCAAAGTGTGTACGAGCAGGACGCGGTGCAGGTGGATGCCGGCATCTTCGAGCTCGGCATACCTGTCCTGGGGATCTGCTACGGGATGCATCTGACGGCCCACCAACTCGGGGGACAGGTCGAGGGCTCCGAGCGGCGCGAGTACGGACGTGCCGAGATCGATGTAGTCGAGTCCAGCATCCTCTTCGATGGTCTGGCGGCAAGAGAGACCGTATGGATGAGCCATGGTGATCGGGTGCGGGAGCTACCGGAAGGCTTTCGTGTCTGTGCCTCGACGACCAACGCCCCGGTGGTGGCGATCGAGAACCCGGAGAGACGGATCTATTGCATCCAGTTTCATCCCGAGGTCTCGCATACGGTCTCCGGGGGAGAGATATTGAGGAACTTCCTCTATGGGGTTTGTGGCGCCGCCGGCGATTGGAAGATGGCCTCGTACGTCGACGAAGCGATCGAGGCCATCAGCCGCCAGGCGCCTACCGGAAGAGTGCTGTGTGCGCTTTCGGGAGGTGTCGACTCGTCGGTGGTGGCGGCGCTGCTCAACCGGGCCGTTGCCGACCGCACGGTTGCCGTCTTTGT
>SBFI01000415.1 GCA_006227875.1 Acidobacteriota bacterium | reverse complement strand
ACATCTGCATGACCTTCAACAACTCGGCCGCCTCGCTGATCAAACACGGTTTTGCCCGTGAAGTAGAGGTCGGCGAGGGTCTCGATCTCTTGCAGGAGGCCCAAGAGAGAGACCTGGTCCAGTTTGGCGAGAACGTCCAGCGGCGGGTCAACTTCATCTGCAACTGCTGTGGCTGTTGTTGCGAGGCCATGATCGCTGCACGCCGGTTCGGGGTCATGAACCCGATCCATACCTCGAACTACCTGCCCGAGCTGGACGGTGAGCTCTGCAATGGTTGCGCCAAATGCGTCAATGTCTGTCCGGTGGAGGCGATGTCGATGGTGTCGGCCAACGACCCGCGACACCCGAAGCTGCACCGGGCGAAGCTCGACGAGAGTATCTGTCTGGGGTGTGGGGTCTGTGTCCGCAATTGCAGCCGCGATGCGATCCGTCTGCAGCCGCGAGGCGAACGGGTTATCACACCGGTCAACTCGAGCCACCGCACGGTGTTGATGGCGCTCGAGCGGGGGAAACTGCAGAACCTGATCTTCGACAACCAGGCGCTGGCAAGCCACCGGGCGATGGCGGCCATCCTGGGTGTCATCCTCGAGCTGCCGCCGGTCAAGCAAGCACTGGCCAGAAGGCAGATGCGCTCCCGGTATCTGGATCGGCTGCTGGGGATCCACTCGGCCTCCACCCAACATTGAGAAAATCGGGGCACCACCGCCCGTCCGGGTGACACCCGTCTTCGGGTGGCCGGCTGCCGGGTCTGTTGGGACGAAGCGGCCGGCCTCCGTGCCGGCCGGGGCGGGATCCGAGGGGCAGCAGTCAAGATGGAGTAAGATCCGGGCCAGAAAAAGACCTTGCTGACTGATGACGCCAGGGGGCGCTGGAGAACTTTCATTCGCCCCTTGACGTAATGATCCTTAGGAGGTCAGTTTCAGTAGGACCAAGCTGGCAGTAGAGAGATTCTGTCTGTTAGATTTGATTCGTGGAAGGTGAGCCATGCGTGTTGATCGAGCAATTCTGTTGATTGGGTTGGCGGTTCTGGCGGTGCATCCCCTCTCGGCGGTGGCCCAGACCGCTGCCAGGCCGGCCACGACCGGTCCGAGCTCGCAGTTTGTCTGGCTGGGCGCCAACAAAGAGCCCCTGCCCTTCCAGAGCGCCGAGGAGATGCTGGCGTATCTGCGCACCGCAGAAGAGATCTCCTCCAAACCTCTTTCCGAAGGGATCACCAGGGCCAAGAGGCTCCATCTCTCGAAAGGCGGGATCGAGGCGCGCGTGGTCTTTCACCATGTCGACCGCAACGAGCAGGAGATGAAACGCCTGGCGAACGACAACGTCGTCATGTACCTGCGCGACAGCTTTCTGAATCAAGCAGCGGCCTATGAAATGAGTCGGATGCTCGGCATGAAGAATGTCCCCCCGACCGTCTTGCGCCGTTCTAATGGCCAGAGAGGGTCGGCCCAGCTGTGGATCGAGAGTGCGAAGACCGAGACCATGCGTGTAGAGCAGGGGCTGGAGCCCCCCGACTACACACTGTGGAATCAGTACTACGCGGACATGCGGGTGTTTGACAACTTGATCAACAATATCGATCGCAACCAGGGCAACATGCTGGTGGACTCGAGGTGGAACCTGTGGCTGATCGACCACACCCGCTCATTCGGGCGTGACAAAGCCCTTCCCTACCCCGAGATCGTCGTTCGCTGTTCCCGAGTCCTTTGGCAGGGGATTCGTCATGACTGGGACGACGCCAAAGTCGAAAGACTGATGGCTACCTACATGAATCCGAAGGAGATCGAGGCCCTCCTGACCCGTAGGCAGAAGCTGGTCGCGCTCATCGAGCAGCAGATCGCCGAGCGGGGCGAGGACATGGTGCTGTTCGATTTTGGGGACCCCGAGTCAGGAGTCAAGGTTCGGTTCAGCGACACTCCGCCCTCATCGCCATCCTCGCAGTAGAAACAAAGGAGCCACCTCGATTTCGAGGTGGCTCCCAGTGGATACAGCGTTGATATTAACAGTTCACTCTTCGAGTCGGGTCACGTTCTCGGCCGCCGGGCCCTTCTGGCCCTGGACGATCTCGAACTGGACACGATCGCCTTCGTTGAGGCTCTTGAAGCCGTCACCCTGGATTGCGGTGTGATGCACAAAGCAATCCTTTGAGCCGTCATCGAGGGTGATGAAGCCATAGCCCTTGGTGTCGTTGAACCATTTTACTGTTCCGGTGGTGCTCATCCTGCTGCTCCTTCAAAAAAGGTGAAGTCGAAGACTTTCTCTCTTGCCCTCCGACCCCGGTTCCTGGCGGGTCTGCTTGCGTTCTGGCCTGGGAATTTTTCGGTTCCGGCTGTCTCGCTACACAAAAAAGAGACCTGAAATTGCCTGTCCAGGTCCCTTCTCAGTAACCCGCGACTGCACTGACAGATCAACAGCGATCTGCCTTACTGATCCCGACCCTAGCAGGTTTTGGGGCCTTTGTCACGGTTTCTTTTTAGACCGTGCTGAGCTCCGAAACCCGTGCTGGTAGCCCGGGAAGCTCCTCCACGCCGACTTTGTGGGCCTCTTCGGTCATGAGCTCCTCGAGGTATTTCCTCACCGGGCCGTCGAGCGGCTCGGTTTTGTGCGAGGAGAGGATCGTCTTGACCCTTTCGCTGGCTCTTACCGCGGCCCCTTTGTGCCCCAATTCTTCCCACTCGCCCAGGGTGGCACGGTCGATCACCTCGTCGGGAAAGTAGGCCTCCTCCCGGAACCACTTGGAGGTGTGGGGCAGCGACAGAAACTCCCGCGTCTCGATTCCCTCGGCCAGTACCGGCAGGGCGATCGGGTCGTCCCGCAGCTCGATGCCGCGGGTCAATCGCAAAGCAAGTCCACAGATCTCATGGTCCAAAACCAGCTTCTCGAGGCTCTGGCAGGACTCGAAGTCGTGCATGCCGGGGCCGGAGACGTTGTTGACCCCGCTCACCGCCGCCACGGTGGCACCCATGGCGCTCTCCATTCCGGCCTGGTAGTCGACGACTTTCGAGTCGCTCAGACCCATGTAGGCATGGGTCGGCAGGCCCAGATGTTTGCCGATCTCGGCATAGGCGCCGTCGATCATCTGGGTCTCGACCGCCCCCATGGGGGTGGTGCCCTTGCGCATGTCGAAGCAGGCCGGAGAGCCGCCATAGATGATCGGCGAGCCGGACTTGGCCAGCTGATGGATGGCGATCCCGCTCAGGTTTTCGGCGCAGTGCTGGGTCACCGCCCCGGCCAGCGTCACCGGGGCCGTGGCACCGGTCAGCGGCATCGACACCAACTCGGCCGGCAGACCGGCGCGCGCGCAATCGATCAGCGCCTGAGCCGTGAGATCGCTCCAGATGAGCGGTGGCGAGGGGCAGCAGTCGAAGATGGCCAGGGGCCGCTCGCGCAACCGCTCGGCGTCGCCGGCGACCGCCGCTAGCATCGCGTGCATGACTTCGAAGGCCTGTTTTTCAAAGGTACCGGTGACGATCGGCTTGGCCGAGAACAGCAGCCCCAGATAAAGCCGGTAGCGGTCGGCCAGCATCTCGGGAACGTCTCCCGGGATGACACCGGTGCTCTGGGCGGCGTAGTTTGGAAGCGCATCGGTCAGCGTGGCAAAAGCGACGACATCGGCGGTGACCGGTGTCCGGGCTCGCTGCTCCGCAAAGTCGTAGACCCGCAACGCCGCCGAGCCCGGGTTGAAGTGAACCCGGTCCTCGCCAAGATCCATCGCCACCTCGCCAAACCGGTCGTAGACCCGAATACGGCCGGGTGCGGTTTCCAATGCTTTTTCTATGACACTCGCAGGAATGAGGACTCTGCCCGACCCCTTGTCGACCCGCGCACCCGCCCCATCCAGAAGGGCTAGAGCCTCCTCGTTTTCAACAAAAACACCCACTTCTTCCAGAATCGTCATCGCCTCGGCAACGATCCGATTCCGCACATCCTCCTCGAACCAGGACACCCGTGGCTGTACGCTCATCGTAAGCCCTCCCTTAGTGGGTCAGAACAACCCAGACTAACCCCAAGGTAACAGAGCCGCCCGAAAAGCGAACCACCCCGCGGGGCAGGATGAGACCGCCCATCCGCACCCGCTCGGTCTCCGTGCCGGCCCTGTCAGAGGTGCATTCCCCGGTGAGTCTCCCGATGCTCGCTCCGGGTGCGCGCGGGCGATCCACCAGGGCGTTCGGCTCAGGCTTCCGGCGGCGCCCGCAGAGCCGCTTCGCTTCCGGCCCGCGTCCGACTTTCCTCAGGAGATCGGAGACGCGGGCCTGCGCTACGGGCTGGATCCCGCCGGCTTCGCCTGGCCGACCGCCGGTGGATCCTCGCCCGTGCTCGACGTCGCTCCCACCGGAAGCCTCACCGGGGGTATGACCTCAGCGGCCGTCGTCAGGACGCGGGCCTCGGCCCGGCGTAGCATCGTCTTCGCTAGCGTAGCCGGGTCGAGAACCCGCGGCCCCAGGCGGACGCCATGGCTGCCCGGGGTCGGGACCGGAGGGGCTCACCGGAGCGGAGCCATCTCTTGCGCAGCGGAGGAGAGCCCCGGGGGTTCCGAGGCCGGGCTACCACTGCCCATCAGTCAGTGTCGTCTTCTCCGAGGTGCTGGTCGAGCCAGGCGAAGACCTCGTCCCAGAAGAACTTCGCGTCGGGCCCCTTCATGATCCAGTGGTTGGCGTCGTGAAAGACGATCAACCGGCTGGGGATGTTCATCCGCTGGACATAGGCCCACGCACCCAGGGTCTGGTTGAGCGGCACCCGATAGTCCTTCTCGCCGATGGTCAACATGATCGGGGTCTGGAAGTCACCGGCATAGGTCGACGGGCTCTGCTCGCGCCAGATAGTGCTGCCCTCCCACGGCGGACCGCCATTGTTGATCTCACGGTGGAAGATGGCGTCGCTGGTCGACCACTGGCCCTCGAGCGAGATGAGCCCGGCGTGTCCGACCAGACAGTTGAACCGGGTGGTGGTGGCCTGCAGCCAGTTGACCAGATGGCCGCCGTAGCTGGCCCCCAGAGCCGCCTGCCGTTCGCTGTCGACAAAGGAGAAGCGTCGGATGGCCTCGTCGGCGGCCTCTTCGAGCTCCAGGCCCGGGGTCCGCAGCGGGTCGCCCTGGATAAGACGGGCGAACTCCTCGCCATACCCCACCGAGCCGGTGTAGTCGGTCAGCAACACCACATAGCCGGGAGAGGCCATCAGCTGCGGATGCCAGCGGACATGCCCGGCGTCGAGCCAGGTGCTGTGGGGTCCACCGTGGATCGCCAGCACCAGCGGATACTCTTTGCTCTCGTCGAAGTTCGGCGGCAGCACCACCCAGCTGTGGATCCGCCGGCCCTTGGAGCTCTCGAACCAGAATTCCTCGAACGGCCACCACTCGATACCGGCCGCCCTCCCGACGTTGAACGAGCTCAGACTCTCGTGCTGACCGGTGCCGGGGTCGACACGGACGATCTCGGCCGGATGGGTCGAGTCCTCCCAGCGTGCCACCAGCACCGGGGCATCGCTGGCACCCTCACTTTGAGGTCCGGCGTAGACGCCGCGGCTCTTCTCATCCAGCAGGCGCACATCACTGCCATCGGCGGCGATCTCGAAGATCCGCCGCCGACCGGTGTCGGTGGCAATGGCGAACACGGATTCTCCATCCGGCGCAAAGACAAAGTCGCCCACAGGCCGGTCGAAGGACTCGGCCAGCACCTCGACCGACCCCGGCTCCACCCACTCGAAACGGGCTACCCGCGTCAGGTTGTAGACAAAGTCGTTGATCGGCCGTCTGAGAAAGTAGAGATGATGGCCATCGGGGGAAAAGGTCGGCTGGGCGTAGCCGGCATCGTCACCGGTCAGACGCTCGGGCTCGCCCCCATCCGCCGAGATTACATAGAGAGAGTAGGGAACGAATGCGCGGGCGGCCTGGTCCCTGGTCGCGGTGGCGACAAAGACGATGGCCGAGCCGTCGGGTGTCCACACCGCCTCGAGCTCCTCGCCGGATTGCGTAGGCGAGCCCGAATAACCGGGCTGCGCAACCAGGTCGGTGCCTGCAAATAGATCCTTCGCCTCTCCCCCTCCATCGACCGGTTGGACGAACAGGTGGACCTCTTTCTCGTCCCGCCAGTGATCCCAGTGGCGGATTGGAAAGCCGTCGTAGACGCTGGCGTTGTACTCACGCTCCTCGAGCTCCTTGGCCTTCTCCTGGTTGGCCTCATCGTCGGCCGCACCGGGAAAGACCATGCTCTCGAAGGCGAGGTACTTGCCGTCAGGGCTCCAGACGGGCGCGTCGGCACCGGTGGAGAGATTTGTCAGGCGTCGCGCCTCGCCGGGCCCGGTCATGTTCATGATGTAGATCTGGTCTTCTTCGTCGTCTTCCCTCTTAGTGACAAAAGCAATACGGCTACCGTCGGGGCTCCAGGCGATACCGCCTTCTCCACCCGAGCTCGAGGTCAGCCGCCGGGGCGGCGTGGCGCCATCGGTGGCGATGATCCACAGATCGCTTTCCTTCTCTTCAGTGTCGTAGGCCGGCTCGGTGACCGACACCACCACCAGGCTGCCGTCGGGGCTGAGGATCGGTGTCCCTACCCGCTTCATCAGCCAGACGTCTTCGTGAGTTATCGGCTCGAGAGCCAGGGCCGGGACGGTGAACAGGGCGAGTACAACCAAGACAGCTCTCTTCATCGCTGGTTTCTCCCTCCAGGAAATCGGGTCCATTCAAACTCGAACAGAGCCTAGCGCGTCGGTGGCTACCCGCAAAGTACTGTCTGGGCGCGTCAAGCACGGGTTCGAGGGGCTCCCATTGGCTGCTAGACTCCACTCGGTCTGGAATCGATCTGCGCCCCCACGGCGCCAGAAATCCGTTTGGCAAGAGGGAGGGAATCCATGCTCCAGTCGCGCTGCGCGAAGCTATCTCTGCTTGCTGCTGTTTTTGTCTGTGTCGCGATCACCGCGACGGCCGGCGCCGCCGTCGCTGCCGAGGCCACATCGGCCTCATCTCCCGACGGACACGACAACCTGTTCGACGGGCTCGAGTACCGATTTGTCGGTCCGGTGGGCAATCGGGCCCCGGCGGTGGTGGGTGTGCCCGGCGACCCCGCCGTCTACTACGCCGGCGCGGCCTCCGGTGGCATCTTCAAAACCACCGACGGCGGCGCCCACTGGCAGCCCGTCTTCGACGACCACCCGGTCTCCTCGATCGGCTCCCTGGCCGTTGCCCCGACCGATCCCAACATCGTGTGGGCGGGGACCGGTGAGACCTTCTTGCGCGCCAACATCTCGATCGGGGACGGCATCTACAAGTCGACCGACGCCGGTGAGCACTGGCAACGGATGGGTCTGGAGAAGACAGGACGCATCGGTCGCGTGATCGTCAATCCGCAAGATCCGGACATCGTCTTCGCCGCCGCCCTCGGCACTGTCTACGAGCCACAGCAGGAGCGCGGCGTCTACCGCACCCTCGACGGCGGCGAGACCTGGGAGCGGATCCTCTTTGTCGACGAGAACACCGGCGCCTCCGATCTGGTGATGGATCCCAACAACCCGCGCATCCTCTTTGCCGGCATGTGGGAGATCTCGATCAACACCTGGAGCCGCAAGAGCGGCGGCCCCGGCAGCAGCCTGTGGGTAACGCGTGACGGCGGTGAGAACTGGAAGAAGCTCGAGGGGAATGGGCTGCCAAAGCCGCCCTGGGGCAAGATCGGCCTCACCATGACGGCGGACGACTCGAACCGGGTCTACGCCCTGATCGAGACCAGCTCCAATCGCGATTTTGCCCCCATCGAGGAATTCCAGGGTGTCGTCTGGCGCTCAGACGACGGTGGCAGGAAATGGAAAATGGTGAGCGCCAACAACGATCTGGTGCAGCGCCCCCTCTACTACTCGCGGGCGCTGGCGGCACCCGACGACCGCGACGAGATCTACTTCATGTCGGTCAGGCACCACTCTTCGCTGGATGGCGCCCAGACTTCCTTTCTGACCGAGAATCAGCCCGGCTGGGACCACCACGACATGTGGATCGACCCGGAGAACGGCGATCGCATGGCCGTCGGGCACGACGGTGGCATATCGATCTCGATCAACCGAGGCCGCTCCTGGCTCAAGCCCCAACTGCCCATCGCCCAGATGTACCACGTGGCCACCGACCAGCGGGTGCCCTACTTCCTCTATGGCAATCGTCAGGACGGCCCGACCACTCGCGGGCCATCCAACAGTCTTTACGGTGAGAAGGGCATCCCCATCGGCGAGTGGCGACCGGTGGGGGGCTGTGAGACCGGCTTTGCGGTCCCCGACCCGGTGGACACCAACGTCGTCTGGAGCGGCTGCTACGACGGCAGCCTCGAGCGGCACGATCTGGAGACCGGCCTCAACCGCGATGTCAGCGTCTGGCCAGAGTCGATCGAGAGCTGGCCGGCCAAGGACGTCCGCTACCGCTTTCAGTGGACCTTCCCGCTGGTCATCTCACCCCACGATCACAACCGCGTCTATGTCGGCAGCCAGTTTGTCCATCAGACGACCGACGGCGGCGAGAGCTGGTCGGTGATCAGTCCCGATCTGACTACCGACGACCCCGAGCTCCAGCAGCGAACCGGGGGGCTCACCCTCGACGACGCCAGTCCGACGATGGCGCCGTCGATCTTCGCGCTGGCCGAATCGCAGCTGGAAGAGGGCCTGATTTGGGCCGGCACCAACGACGGCCAGGTGCAGGTTACCCGCGACGGCGGGCAAAACTGGACCAATCTCACCGCCAATCTGCCCGATCTTCCGCCCCGTGGCACGGTCAGCAACATCGAGCCTTCGCGTCACGCCGCGGGAACCGCCTATCTCACTGTCGATCGTCATCAGCTCGGTGACAGCGAGCCGTATGTCTACAAGACCAGCGACCACGGTGCGACCTGGAAGGCGATCAGCTCGGATCTGCCGCGCAGCGTTTTCTCCTATGCCCACGTCGTACGCGAGGACCCGGTGCGACCGGGTCTGCTCTACCTCGGTACCGAGAGCGGTGTCTGGGTGTCCTTCGACGACGGCTCTCACTGGCACTCGCTCCAGTCGAACCTGCCCCACGCGCCGGTGCACTGGTTGGAGATCCAGGACCACTTCGGCGATCTGGTGGTGGCCACCTACGGCCGGGGCTTCTGGATCCTCGACGACATCACCCCCCTGCGCGAGCTCGAGCCCGGCAGTCTGCCGGCGAGCTCGCATCTCTTCGAGCCGCGCCAGGCCTACCGCTTCCGTCTGCGTGAAGATCCCCATATGCATCCGGAGGATCCGGCGGCCGGCTTCAACCCGGACTACGGCGCTTCGCTCCACTACTACCTTCCTGAAGAGCCGGACGAGAAGGTCCAACTGGAGATTCTCGACAGCGCTGGTGAGGTCGTCCACAGCTTCGACAAACCAAACAAGGACAAGGGTCTTCACCGTGCCCACTGGAACCTGCGCTACGAGAAGGCCCCGGAGGTCAGGCTGCGTACCAAGCCCGACGAGGATCCTCATCTGCGGATGCCGGAGAAGAAGTGGCGGAAACTGGCCGATGGTCGCCCGTACGCGCTTCTCGCTCCGCCCGGTACCTACTCTGTGCGGCTGACCGTCGGCGACCAGAGCCGGACCCGGGATCTCGTTGTCGTCCAAGACCCCAATTCGAAGGCCACCGCGGAAGACCTGCACGCACAGACGGAGGTCCTTTTCGATCTGCGGCGGATGCAGACCGAGGCCGCCCGCATCATCAACGAGATCGAGTGGCTCAGGCGACAGATCTACGATCTGCGGGAGCGGCTCGAAGACACCGATCTCGACGACGCCGACGATCTGATCACCGCCGGCGAGGAGTTGGATGAAAAGCTCAAGGAGATCGAGGGTGTCTTCTTCGACCTACGGCTGACCGGTGCGCGACAGGACCACCTGCGCTGGCGGCGGCTCCTCTACGGGAGGATCGCCTACCTGATGCGGTCCATCACCGCCTCGGACTTCGCGCCCACCAGCCAGCAGCGGGAGGTCTACGATTTGCTCGAGGCCGGCCTGGAGGTGCAACAGCAGCGGTTCGACGAGCTGATCGAGACCGAAGTGGCCGCTTTTGACCAACTCCTCGAAGACAGCGGTGTCCCCCATCTGGTTACCGGGCTCAAATCCGAGAAAGACGAGGCGACCGAGTAACCCCCTCCACTGCAATCGAGCTGCGAGTCGGGCACACTGTCAGCCTTGCACCGTTCCGACCGCGACTTCATCTCGCGGCGGATCGGACCGTGAATGGTCGTGAGAGGAGCTCGATTGCCATGAAACCCATAGCCTGGCTGGTTGGTGGACTCGTAGGCGGCCTCATCGGAGCGGCAGCGTGGACGGTGGTGGTTTACTTCACCGACTACGAGCTCGGCGTCATCGCCTGGGGCATCGGCGTACTGTCCGGGTATGGGGTACGGGCAGTTGCCGGTGAGAGGAAAGGAGCCGGCCCTGCGGTGGCGGCGTTGGTGGCGGCTCTCTTTTCGGTCGGTGTGGGCAAGGTGGGGAGCATCGCCATGGCCGTCAGGCCCGGCGCCGTCACCGAAGAATATGCCGTCGTGGCCCTGGCCGATGTTGTCGTCCGCGACTTCGAGCGTGAGGGGCGTGCCCTCGAGTGGCCGGCCGGAATCACCCAGGAGGAGGCGACGGAAGAGGCCGACTACCCAGCGGACGTATGGGCGGAGGCCGAGACCCGCTGGTTGGCCATCCCACCGGCCGAGCGCGAAAGATACATGTCGGATATCAGCCATCTCTGGCTGCTCGACCGGGAGTACGTCATCTCCTTTGTCGCCGATGAGGTCGTCTTGGAATACCAAGAGCTCGGCGTGGAGCTCGAATGGCCACCCGGCGCCGATCGCGAAGCAAGTCTGAGCCGCGACGACTACCCGCTCGAAGTCTGGGAGGAGGCGGTTGCACGCTGGCAGGCGTTGACGCCGGACGAGCAACGGGCCATCGAGGAGAACGAGGCCCTGGTGGTCACCCCGGCCGTGCTCTGGCTGGGTGCCGCCTTTTATACATTTTCCCTGTGGGACCTCTTTTGGCTGGGGCTGGCTGGGATGAGTGCCTGGCGGATCGGCTCAGGGCGGGACGACGACGACGAGATCTCTCCCCCCGAGGAGCAAGACGAGCCACCCCCAGTCCCCTACTCGTCGAGCGAGACACCTCCAACCGGGTTCGCTCCCAGGTAGCCCAAAGGCACCGGGATTAGAACTCCTTCCAGTTCTTGTTCTCGATGCAGACCGGAACCGGGGCAATGCACTCGACTTCGGTACTCGAGCGCTGCGCCATGATGTTTTCGGTACGGTTGGCGAAGTTGCAGCTGGGTGGGA
The DNA here is from genome assembly GCA_006227875.1 of Acidobacteriota bacterium. Lineage (GTDB taxonomy): Bacteria > Acidobacteriota > Thermoanaerobaculia > Multivoradales > JAHEKO01 > M0029. The sequence goes on along the minus strand of SBFI01000415.1, from coordinate 6,200 downwards.
AAAGGGACTCCAAGGTTTCCGCCAAATCCTGAACACCGGCGCAGGGATTGTTGTCATCGTCGTCATCGTCGTCATCATCGTCGTCACCACCCGGGAGGCCACCCGATTCGACGTAGGCACTAGTCACAAAATCGTCGACCGAGTAGTAACGGGTCGGTACCCCGGCCTCTTCCGCCAAGGCGTCGGCACTGGTGGCGTTGAGGATGTAGATGCGCCCGGTTCCAACTCCTCCACAATCACCCGAGACGGCGGGATCCGGAATGAATGTACTGAAGGTGATCACTCCGCTGAATGCCAGTCCATTGGTGATCACCCGCTCGTTCTCGGCCAGGGTGAGGACCCATCCCGGCTCCTTGCCGATTGCCGGATCCACCAGCAGATCTTTGTTCAGCTGCGTCGTCGATTGGAAGGCAATGGCTTGGAGGTTGGCCTCCGTCAGCGGCAGGCGAGGATCGCCGACGATCCAATCGTCATCCACTGCGTTGTAGAAACGACCCACCTGGGTGGTTTTGGACAGTATGTCTTCGCGGTCTCCGGTGCCGAAGGCGACCGAGAATTGAGCGCGCTTGGCCACAAAGAGAACCGACGGCGGATAGTAGATCGGACGACCACCCGTGTCGAAGACAACGAATGGATCCCACTCGGGAGCGACGATCCTTCTCACCGTGCGCATGACGGGGACACCGGTCGAATACTCGGTGATTGTCGCCGCAGAGTTGAGAAGTTGTGCCTCACTGATGTCCGCTTTGTAGAGGTATCCACTCAATGTACCGATGTAGATGGTGTCGATATAGCCATCCTGATCGGTGTCGACAGCCGCCGGCTCGCTCGCAGCGGATCCTGCGAGCCGACGCTTGTAGATGATGAGACCGGTCTCGATATCCGCCATGTAGAGCCAGTTCCCCTGGTTACCCGCCTTCGACGAATCCAACCCGCCGCCAAAGATGGCGACGAACTTGTCGACCTCTTCGGTGCCGCCCGAACCATCGGACTCCAGCACTTTGATCCTGCCGGTGTTGGGCACCGACCAGGTCTGGCCGAGATCCGCATAGCCATAGCCCGTAGCGCCCACAGGGTCCTCGTCCCAGGTGTCGGTGAGCTCCCAGAGGGCTGCACCAAAGGGGTTCACACCGCAGGCACTCGTGTTCTCTTCTTCCCAGCACGAGGGGACATACCCGTTGATGGGTACCCCAACATTCTCCCCGTCGAGCTTGTCGGGTTGGGTCATGTCGAGGGCGTAGTAGAGGTTCCCACCGCGGCGTAGACCACCGATGGCCACGGTTCGCCATTCCCGGTCGTCGGCGTTGGGAAAGCCGTCGTGCTCGGGATCGATAAAGACATCCGAGACCCGGATGGGGCTGTCTACATCCCAGTCGTGATCCGAAGCCTCGGCCTGGGCGAGGACATTGGGGAGCACGCCGCGGGGAATGTAGGCAAAAAGCTCCCGGCCGGTGCCGTCGTTGTATGCGCCATCCTCTTCGGGGTCGGTTGTGTATTCGAAAGTGCCCAGATCGACGGCATGCACCTGACCGTCGTTGGCACCGAAGACCAGCACCTGGCGACGGAACTCATGTTTCTGGTAGTAGCAACGGTAGCCCGGGTTGTCGGTGCAATCGAACGGGTCGGTGCTGTAGAGATCGGAGGCGAAGTAGCGGCCGTTGCTGGGCGGACCCACCACTACCGGATCCGAGTGGAAGATGTCCCCCAGGATGTAGTGGATATCTACATCAAATCCGGTTGCCGGGTCGACGATCGTGGCCTCCTTGATCTCGAGTGTCCTGCGGATAGCGTTTTTGGCCCGATCTATTTCGGTGGGCAGCAAACCCATCCCGTCGAGCAGATCCGCCCAAACTTGAGGAGGAGGATGACCCGGGTTCTTCCACTCCAACAGGCGACGGTCGCGCGGCACGATCTCTGGGTTGACGAGGTCCTTCTCCATACCATAGAAGACTCGCCGCTCATCGGCGGCCGGACCCAACCTCAGCAACGGTGGATCGGCGGCGACCGTGGGGGCCTGGGCCTCCAGCTGATCGCCTGCATCCCACAGAAAGCACGCCTCGGTAATGGTGCTGCCGTCGCAAACCCGACCGGTGTTGGGCCGTCCGTCCGAGGTCAGCGGCAGGGGCCGCTTGAAGGCGTTCAGATGTGCGTCCCAGGTCGACTGCCCCGGAACCGGCACGAAATTCGATAGCACGATCTTGGGGTCCGCGTTGAAGCTGCGCGGCGGCGACGCCGCCGGCACAAAGCTGCGAGGCTCGGCGCGGATGTCCGAGAGAATGGCCAGCAGGGAGTCGACGAGCTCCTGCTTGGTGTCGGCGAAGTATGCACACTCGGTATCGGGATCGACAAACCCGTCGGCATCACGATCACTGCAAGTACCGCCGCCATCCGCCATGTTGTTGAGAGAATCAGCACCCCGGACGTCGAATGCCAGCACATAGGTCTTGACGTCCCTGGGTTCGCCCGTCAGCGGGTGGACTCCGTTGCGCAACACCTGTGCCTGATAGGCGGCAATCTCCTCCTCGTCGAACTCGCAGGCAAAGCTGTTCCCTGTCGTTTCTCCGGTGACCGCTGCCCCCGCGGGGCAGAAGTCCGGCGGCGGGCCAGGGTAGTCGCTCCCGCAACTCTCTTCGCCATCGGTCAGTACGATGACGTTGACCCCGGCACGACAGTCCCAGGCCGGATCTTCGGCCATCGCCACCGGCAGCCAATCGTCGAACCATTGCCGGAAGCGGTAGAGCGAGCCGGCGAGCGGGGTGTTGCTGCCTGACATGATGGGAGGATAGCCGGCGAATTCGTCTTTGAGCACCAGGTAGTCGTTGGCGTCCCTTTCGTCGTACTCCTTGTAGTAACGGGCAATGCGAAAGTCGGGTGGATCACCGATCAGAATCGACGGCGACAGCCGTCGCAAGATCTCATCGCGATTGCCGACGGCATAGCCCGGATTGGTCCAGTCGAGCGGAATGAAGTCTCCCCGATCGAGGGTGTTGTAGGTCGTGTCCCGGCCGAGAGGATCGGGGATCACGTCATAGCTGTACGTTTCTCCTGCATCCTCGAGATCGTAATTGCTCTCCAGATACCGACCGGTATCGCAGGCGCCTATGGGGCGGTAGTCTTTCTCCGACCGGTAACCGCGGCTTTCAGAGTGCTGGGAGATGATCTCGGTGGGTACCGTGGCGAAGGGATCACCGTCCAGATCTCCCGAGTACATCGGCACCAGGGTCAGGGTCTCCGACCAGCTCTTGTCGAAGGCGATGGCCCCGCAGTTGCCGTCGCCCTCCCGCTCGAGCACTACATCCACGAACAGCGGTACGTCACCGAGCTGTTGACCACCGGTCAGTGCCCTCCAGGTGAGACGATACTTGTCGCCGTCGAACTTGAACCATTGGACGGTGTCATGGTCGCCGTTGCGCCCCAGCTTGGCGAATGACCACATCTGGCCAAGAGCGCGAACGTCGGTCCAGTGGTCTTTGTTGGCGTTGCGCGCGTGTGCGGCACCACCCAACCCATCGATCGGCAAGGCGACATCGACGTCCAGATCCTCTGGGTACTCGCAGCTGCCATCCGTATGATCGTCGTCGGTCTTGGCCGGATCGCCCTGGTCCTGGCTGCCGTCGTCTCCGAAGAGCAGGGGATGACCGGCCCGCGGGTAGGCGACATTGCTCGTGCCGGGCCCGAGCCAGGGGGGGGTATCGCTGCCGTGCTTGAAGGGCGGCTGATTGAACCAGGATGGGTTGCTCGCTGGGGTATAGAGCCAGTGTTTGTCACCCGGAGTGGCACGCTCGATGTCGAACACGGCGAAGCCATAGAGGGCGTTGTTGCCCACCTCCTTGATGACTTCGAACATCGCCTTCTTGGCCTGATAGACCTTGCTGTTGGGGTCGTCGTTGGCCCCAGGCACCCACTCGTCCCCGGGAAAGCGCCTCATCGACGAGGAGGTGTCTATGACGAAGAAGACGTAGGGCTTGTCGGAATAGGTGCCGAGCAGATCCCGGTCGTCGCTCCAGGCCTTATCTGGGTTGGCCAGAGCTCCAACCAGCACCACCGACAGCAAGGCGACCGCCGGCAGGGTCGACAAGAGGGTTCTAGGGCGTAGGTTGTAAGTGTTCATGGCTTGCTCTCCAACAAGTCTCGAGGGGAACAAAGCAACGTTGGTGCCAAGTCTGCAGAAGCCACGTAACCCTTTTGCCAAGTGGGCTTTAGACCCAGATGCGCAAACCTTGCCGACGGTCGAGCGGGTGGGATCCGTTACTTTTGGAAACTGATTTGAATAGATAAATAAGGGTATTCAGGGGTCGGGAATAGACGGCCGGGAGGACTTGTTGACAAACAATAGACCCACCCCGGGTGGGGTGGGAGTCCACAGGAGAAACGGTTCCATGATCAAGCTCAAAATCGAAGGGATGTCCTGTGACCACTGTGTCAGAGCGGTGACCAAGGCATTGACCGAGGTGCCAGGAGTGACGCGGGTGGTCGAGGTGAGCCTCGACAGGGGGGAAGCGATTGTCGAGGGCGAGGCCGCCATCGAGCAGCTTGCCGCCGCGGTGCGGGAGGAGGGCTACCAGGTGGCGCCGACGACATGAGTAATGCCCAGTGCCAAGGCCTGCATCTCGACCCCTCCACCCGAGAGGATGCCCGCCGCCGGCTGCTGTCGATCAAGGGTCACGTCGAGGGGATTCTGCGGATGCTCGAGGACGAGACCGTTTACTGTGTCGACGCCCTCAAGCAGATCAAGGCGGTCAACGGCGCCCTGGAGAAGGTCGCCGGGCTTGTATTGCGGAGCCATCTGCGGGATCACGTGGTCACCGCCCAGCAGCGCGGTGATGTCGATGAGATCGTCGAAGAGCTGATGGAAGTTCTCAAATACCGGTGATCGGTTTGCCACCTCTCCACTTCGATGGCCGAGGAGTTTCACGCAGTGACTGATGAGATCCGCCTTGGTGTGCGCGGCATGACTTGTGCCGCCTGTGTCTCGCGGGTCGAGAGGGCGGTCGCCAAGCTGCCCGGGGTGGTCGACGTGGCCGTCAATCTCGCTACCGAAAAGGCCACCGTCGACTACCTGCCGGAGGAGGTCGACCCGGCGGCGATACGAGCGGCCATCGCCGACGCCGGTTACGAGCCCGAAGAGCAGACCGACTCACCCGATCGCGAACAGGCGGCGCGGGAGGCCGAGCAGCAGAGCCTCCTTCGCGACCTCCGACTCGCCGCGGCACTGACCCTCCCGCTGGTCTTCATCGCCATGGTGCCGATGATGGTGCCGGGTGTGGCGGTGTGGATGCACCGGCTGCTTCCGGCAGGCGCTTGGCGCTGGATCGAGCTGGCACTCGCCACTCCTGTCCAGTTTGTCGCCGGGAGACGCTTCTACCGACAAGGATGGGCCGAGCTCCGTCACCTCAGCCCGGGGATGAACACCCTGGTCATGATGGGCAGCTCCGCCGCCTATTTCTATTCGCTGCTGGCTGTCGTCAGGCCACAGATCTTCCCCACCGGCACCGCCAACCTCTACTTCGAGGCCGCGGCGGTGATTATCACCCTCATTCTCTTTGGCAAATACCTCGAAGCCAGAGCCAAGGGTCGAACCTCCGAGGCCATTCGCAAACTCGTACAGCTCCAACCCAAGACCGCAAGAGTCGTCCGCAACGGCGAGACCACGGAGATCCCAATTGAAGAAGTCGTTCCCGGCGACTTCATCCAGGTTCGACCCGGCGAACGGATCGCCACCGACGGTGTTGTCGTCGAGGGGAGAAGCTTTGTCGACGAGAGCATGATTACCGGTGAGCCGATTCCGGTTGAAAAGTCGACCGGAGCCGAGGTCGTCGGCGGTACCGTCAACAAGACCGGCTCCTTTGTCTTTCGCGCCGACCGGGTGGGCGCCGATACGGTGCTGGCCCAGATCATCCGCATGGTCGAGGAAGCGCAAGCCGGCAAGCCCCCCATCCAGAGGGTCGCGGACCGCATCGCCGGTGTCTTTGTCCCCATTGTCATCGCCGTGGCGCTCGCCACCTTTGTTGTCTGGCTGATCGTCGGCCCCGACCCGCGTCTCAACTTTGCCTTTGTGGCGGCGGTCAGCGTGCTGGTGATTGCCTGCCCCTGTGCCATGGGCCTGGCCACACCGACGGCCGTGATGGTCGGGACCGGGCGCGCCGCCGACGCCGGCGTCCTCATCCGCGGCGGCGAGGCCCTCGAGGCCGCCGGAGACG
>SBFI01000379.1 GCA_006227875.1 Acidobacteriota bacterium | reverse complement strand
CCGCGCTCCTCACCGAGGTCAGCCGGGTCAAGCAATCGCTGGCCGCTCATCTGGGTGAGGCCGCCGAGATCGTCTGCGCCGACGGGGAGCTACGCATCTACACCCCGCCCGAGGACCGCTGGCTCCATACGGCCCTGCGCCGGGGCAACAACCGCCACGTCCTCGAGCGTTGTCTCGCCGCCATCTGGGGTGAGGGCACCCGCTGGCGCCTGCTGGAGAAGCGACCGGCGCCGGCCTCGCCGGCGGCCGGGCTGGAGCCCGACCCCGTCCTCGAGCACCCGACCGTGCAGAATGTGCTCGACGTTTTTGGTGGCTCTGCGCGTACGATTGAAACCGATTGACGTTGAGGAGAACGGCTTCGCCATGAACATCCAAAAACTGATGAAGCAGGCCCAGCAGATGCAGGAGAAGCTCCAACAGGAGCTCGGTGAGCTGGTGGTCGATGCCAGCGTTGGCGGCGGCATGGTGGAAGTCAAGATGAACGGCCACAAGCAGCTCGTTTCGGTGGTGATCGATCCGGAAGTTGTCGACCCCGAGGACCCGGGAATGCTCCAGGACCTGGTGCTGGCCGCGGTCAACGAAGCCGCCCGACTGGTCGACGAGGAGATGCAGAAGAAGATGGGTGGTCTCACGGCCGGCCTGCCCGGTCTCTTCTGACCAGAGGCGAATCCGCTTGAGTGATCCGCTGGCGCGACTCGTGGGGGAGCTCTCCCGACTGCCGGGCATCGGCACCAAGACCGCGACCCGACTCGCGCATCATCTGCTCAAGGTGCCGGCCGCTGATTGCCGGGCTCTGGCCGACGCCATCGTCGAGGTCACCGAGAAGCTGTTCTATTGCTCGGTCTGCAACTCGATTACCGATGTCGAGCCCTGTGGGATCTGCTCCGACCCGCAACGGGACGCGAGTCTCCTCTGTGTGGTCGAGGAGCCCTTCAACATCGCTCCCGTAGAGCGCACCGGCGAGTTTCGCGGCCGCTATCACGTGCTGATGGGCGCGCTCTCCCCGCAACACGGCGTCGGTCCCGAGCAGCTGCGCCTAGCCGGTCTGCTGGACCGTCTCGGTGGCGTGCGCGAGGTCATTCTGGCCACCAATCCGAGTGTCGAAGGCGAGGCCACCGCCCTCTACCTCGCTCGGCTGCTCAAGCCCAAGGAGGTCAAGGTCACGCGGCTGGCTTTTGGCATGCCGGTGGGCGGCGACATCGAGTACACGGATGAGGTTACTCTCGCCCGCTCGCTAGCCGGCAGACGAGAGATCTGACACCGCTGGCCCATTGAGCCCCAGTGAAACGACTTGCCCGGGGGGACCTGCTCCCCAAGATCCTCACGCCACCGCCCGGGCCGCGGGCGCGTCGACTGTCCCGATCCCTGGCGCGCGCGGAGGCCCCGGGTGTCAACACCTTGCACGACGCCGCACCAACCATCCTCTGGCAGGAGGCGAAGGGCGCCAACGTTCTGGATGTCGATGGCAATCGATTCCTCGATCTGACCTCGGGCTTTGGGGTTGCCGCTGTTGGACACCGCCACCCGCGGGTGGTGGCTGCTGTCCGCCGTCAGGCGGGCGAGCTGCTACACGGTCTGGGTGACGTCCAGGCGCACCCCCTCCGCGTTCGTCTCGCCGAGCGCTTGCGCCGTCGCGTGCCGGTGGACGATGCGCAGGTCTACTTCGCCGTCTCCGGGGCCGACGCCGTCGAGATTGCGCTCAAGACCGTCCTGCTGGCGACCGGTCGCCCGGGGATTCTCGCCTTCGAGCCCGCCTACCACGGCCTCACTCTCGGTGCTCTCCACGCCACCTCGCGGCCGGAGTTCCGCCGACCGTTTTCCCGGCATCTCCACTCACACCTCCACCGGCTGCCCTATGGCTGCCGGTTGGGGACGATTGCCCAGACCCTCGCCGGGGGTGACGAGATCGGCGCCGTCATCCTGGAGCCCGTTGTCGGTCGCGAGGGCGTGATCCTGCCTCCGCCCGGGTGGCTGCGGGGTCTCGCAGCGCTCTGCCACGAGCGCGGGGTCCTGCTCGTCGCCGACGAGATCCTGACCGGCTTTGGCCGTACCGGACATTGGTTTGCGGTCGATGCCGACGGAGTGCGCCCCGACCTCGTCTGCTGTGGCAAGGCACTCGGTGGTGGCCTGCCCATCGCCGCCACCGTCGGCCGGCGGGGGGTGCTCGCCGCCTGGGAGCGGTCCGGCGAGGCGCTTCATACTGCAACCTTCATGGCCCACCCCACGGCCTGTGCCGCCGCCCTCGCGGTGCTCGACATTCTCTCCGGCGACAAGCTGCCGCGGCGCGCCGCCCGCCTCGGCTCGCGGCTCGAGCGACGACTCCGCGACTGGCCGGGTACCTTCTCCGCTGTCGCCGCGGTGCGCGGCCGGGGGCTGATGTGGGGTGTCGAGCTGGCCTCCCGCGCGGACGCCGCCGGGATCTGCCGCGCGGCACTTGGGCGGGGTCTGCTCATCCTCGCCGGTGGCGCCGACGGCCGGGTGCTCCAGCTCCTGCCCCCGCTCACCATCAGCGAGCGGCAGCTGGGCCATGCCGTCGAGCTCATCGAGGAGCTGCTGGTCGAATTCTGAGAGAATCGACAACCGGGGAGACAACGGAGCCGGTGGCCATCCACTACAAGCTCGCTTTCATCGGTAGCCACGGTGTGGGCAAGACCACCCTCTGCTACGGCCTGGCGGCGCGTCTCAAGGCACGAGACTTTTCGGTGGAGGTGGTACACGAAGTGGCCCGGCGCTGCCCTCTGCCCATCAACGAAGACACCTCGGTGGCCGCCCAGTCCTGGATCCTTCATACCCAGATTGCCGAGGAGCTCAACGCTCAGTCCCGCTACGGGGTGATCCTCTGCGACCGCAGCGTTCTCGACAACTACGTCTATCTGCTTTTGGCCTCGGGACGGCAAGAGGGCCTCGAGCCGCTGGTCGACGACTGGATGGGGACCTACGATCTATTGTTTCATGTCCCCATCCTCGAGCTGCCGCGGGCCGACGGCATCCGGGCGACAGACCCCTCCTTTCAGAGCGCCGTCGATGAGCGCCTGCTCGTGGAGCTGGATCGGCGCGGGCTCGTCGCCCACCGCCTCGACCCGTCCGAGCGCTCTTCCTGGCTCGATTCGGTCGAAGAAACCGTGTGGAAAAGGCTCCGTCCGGCGCAGCTACAGCTGTTGTAAAGGTGACAGTCGTGCCCTCGGCAGCGGGGTAGAATACCCCCGCTTTGGACACGATTTCACAGCTTCGACAGTTTCCCCTCTTCGGCCACTTCGACGACGAGTCGCTGCGTCAGGTCGTGGGGGCCTCCTTTGTCGAGCAACACTCCTCCGGCTCCAAGGTCTATCGGGAGAGTGACCCCTCCTTCGCTCTCTACATCATCCTGCGGGGAGCTGTGCGCATCGAGCGCTACACGCCCTTCAACCCCTATCTGCTCGGCACTTTCATCAAGGGGGAGATCTTTGGCGATCGGGACTTCATCCATCGCTCCGGTCGGGGCGCCGATGCCGTAGCCGATGCAGACTCGGAACTGCTGATGCTCGACCCCGACCTGCTGGCGACCCAGTGTGAGCAGCGACAGGCGTTCGAGCTGGCGCTTTACTGGGCGCTGTGGAAATCTCTTTCGGCCAATCTGCGCAAGGCCAACGATCGAATGGCGACCTTCTTCAGCGAGTCCGACCCGCGTCAGGCCTCCGCTCCTCCCGCCGCGGATCGCGGCCAGGCCGCGAGGTTCCGCGTCGACATGGCCTCCAAGCGAAGCGTCTTCCAAGAGCAGAAGCTCTCCCCCATGGAGATCAACTTTCTGGCCTCGCTGTCCAAGGAAGAGCGTCTCAAGCCCGGGCAGGTCATCTTTCGCGAGGGTGAGCCGGGCGACAAGATGTACGTCGTCCTCGATGGTGAGGTGATGATCAGCAAGCTCATCCCGGGGGTCGGCGAGGAGGCCCTCGCCTTTCTCGGGCGCGGCGACTACTTTGGCGAGATGGCGCTTATCGATCGCCTGCCTCGCTCCGCCGAGGCCAAGGCCCACTCCGAGGGGGCGCTGGTGTTGTCGATTCCGCGCGATGTCCTGGAGGGGATTCTCAACATCCAGAAAGTCTCATCGGTTCGCCTGCTGCGTCTTCTCGGCTCGCTCGTCGCTCACCGTCTGCGTGAGAGCGACGACCGGTTGGTGGGCTGGCACGTGCTGGCCGCCGGTCAGTCCGGCGGTTGATCTCTTCCCGACCCAACGCTTGTGGGCAGAAGCCCCGCCCGGCTCAGCACCTTGCGGTCGAGGCCCGAGAGTGGGCTGCGGTCCAGGGCTCTCGTCGCCAGCCACCTGGCCTCCCGGCCTTCGCCGACACTCTCGCCATCTCTCAGCGCACCCCGTCGGATACCGATCTCCAGCGAGCGAAAGGTGATGGCGTGGCGGACCGTGTGCTCGGGCTCGCCGACCTCCCACCTGCCGCCGTAGCGCCGGGCTAGTTGCGCCTCGAGCTTTTCGCCGTCGCCCTCGTCCGCCCACGGCAGCTCCCAGAGACCCGCCAGCAACTCGCTGTCGTCGGGCCGACGGAAGAAAAGAATCCGTCCGCCGCGTCGAGCGATGACCACTGCTCGCCGGCTTCTGACCATGGCTCGCCGCCTTCGGGCCAGCGGATACCTCTCCGGCCTCCCGCTCGCACGCGCCCGGCAGCCGGCCGCCAGCGGGCACTCCCCACAACGCGGTTGCCGCGGGCGACAGAGCGTGGCCCCCAGCTCCATCAAGGCCTGGTTGCTCGTGCCGGGCGCCTCGGGGTCGAGCAGGGCTCGGGCGGCACGGTGGATCCGTTCTCGTCCCGGTCGCCGACGTGGATCGGTGGCCAGCGCCAGCAGCCTCGACACCACCCGCTCCACGTTGCCGTCGATGGCGGCAACCCGTGCGTTGAAGGCGATGCTGGCGACCGCCGCCGCTGTGTAGGGACCGATCCCGGGCAGCTCTTCGAGCTCTTCCGGGCGCCGGGGGAGCCGTCCACCCTGCTCGACTATCTGCTGTGCCGCGGCGTGCATCTGCCGCGCCCGTCGGTAGTAGCCCAGCCCCGACCACAGGGCCAGGACTTCGTCGGTCCCGGCGGACGCCAGATCGCCGACGGTAGG
>SBFI01000367.1 GCA_006227875.1 Acidobacteriota bacterium | reverse complement strand
TCGAGCTTCCCTTCGTTCCACTCGGCGAAGATCTCGTGCATCCGGTCGTGGTCGAGCCCCAGTCCCTCTTTCATCAGCTGGTAGGACTCGCAGATAAGCTGCATGTCGCCGTACTCGATGCCGTTGTGGATCATCTTGACAAAGTGCCCGGCACCGTTCTCACCCACCCAGTCACAACAGGGCGACCCGTCGTCCACCTTGGCGGCGACGGCTTGGAAGATCTCCTTGACGTGGGGCCAGGCGGTTGACGTGGGGCCAGGCGGCCGGCGATCCACCCGGCATGATCGAAGGACCCCGCCGAGCCCCCTCCTCACCCCCCGACACCCCGGTGCCGATGTAGAGCAGGCCCTTCGACTCGACGGCCGGTGTGCGCCGCATGGTGTCGCGGTAGTTGGAGTTGCCGCCGTCGATGATGATGTCGCCCTCTTCCAGCAGTGGGATGAGTGTCTCGATGAAATCGTCGACCGGCTGACCGGCCTTGACCAACAGCATGACGCGCCGGGGTCGTTTGAGGGCGGCGACCAGCTCTTCCAGCGAGTGGGTACCGACGATCCGAGTCTCCTTGGCGCTGCCTTCGACAAAGTCATCGACCGTCGACAGGGTGCGGTTGAAGACCGCCACCTTGAAACCGTGATCGTCCATGTTCAAGACGAGGTTCTGGCCCATGACGGCCAGACCGACGAGTCCGAGATCTGCCTGTTCCAAGATCAGCCCTCCCAGGGTGTTGAAGTTGTAGTCGAATGCTTGATCATCGATCGTGCTTGGTGCGGTAAAGCATCTCCCCGGCTCGCTCGACCAATAGGACCCCTTCATCTTCGCGACCGGCCCAGTCGCCGGGGTCTACGGTCGCCGGGTCCATATAGCCCAGGCCGATGGCCGTGCATTTCTCGCGGGGTATGCCGGTGGCCAGCGTCACCTGAATGCGTGGCCGCTCGATACCACCTTCGTAGGTACCGGCCCCACGCAGATGGGTGGAGTGGGCCAGCACCCCCCAGGGGTAGTCACGGAATCGATCCCATTGCTCGAGAAAGTAGTCGCGCACGTGATAGCCGACCTCTTCGATGAGCTCTCCGTGAACAGGGGAAACTTCGCTCACGTGGGGGGCATAGATGACCACCTCGCCACCGTCGGCGATCGCCGGCTCCAGCTTGTACATTCCTTTGGCGGCCGTCCACAGGTCGTCGTACATCTCGGGCATGACCGAGAGCACACGCCGGAAGGGCGTCTCCACGTAGACGATGTCCAGCTCGGCGGAGAGCTTGGTAGCGGCGCGCCAGGCCTCATCCACTGTCCCGCAGAAGACACCGTGCAAGGCCTCTCCGTGCATCACCAGCGCAATGCAGGTCGCAGGTGTGGAAATGAAGGAGGCTGACTGGTTGATCATCCGACGAACCGGGGTGTCGACCACCCCGATGATGTCTTTGCTGGTCAGCAGCGCGCCGAGCCAATGGGTCAGATTGATGATCTCCGGGCCGGCAACACCCGGGACGAAGTACTTGTTGCCACCCGAGAAGCCCGCCACCTCGTGGGGAAAGACGGGGCCGCACACCAGAAGGTGGTCGTACTCGGACTTCTCCTCCGGGGCACCCAGCAGCCGGTTGAGCCGTATCTCGACCTCTAGGGAGAGCCGGCCGCCGCTCAGCTCCTCTACCTCGGTCGCTGGCAGAACGCCAAAAGTGGCGAAGGTTTCAGGTAGATCCCAACGGTGGTTGAAGATCTGAGATGTGCCGGCTCGCCCGTCGGTCACCGGCACGCCGACCAGCCGACCGAGAGCCGCGTCGTCCATCGGTGGGTGGGTCCCCAGCGCCACCAGGTAGTCGAGCTTGGCCACCGGCTTTTCGAGAAGCTCCTGGAAGAGGCGGAAAAACAGAGGCACCGGGACGGTACGGGTACCATCGGGGATGACGACCAGTACCCGTTTTCCCTCCAGATCGGCCTGCGCCAGACTCTTCTCGACCGTGGTACGGACTTCGGCCTCGGTCAATCGATCCGCGGTGTTGTTGGCGCTTACCAGCATGTCGCTGCCACTGTCCTCGAGTCTCGAGCTGTCACTGCTCCCAGGGCGGTATCTCGGGCAGCAGCCGCTCGAAATCGGCTATGAGACCAGCTTCGTAGCCGCCGGCGTATTCCAGAGCGAGAAACTTGTGGACGGCTTCGTCGTGGAACTCTCGCCACGACTCCTCCTCGTGGCCCGGCTTGATGGGGTAGAAGAGCGCCTCGTTGGCGCGAGCGGCCCTCAGATCGCCGGGGGCGTCACCGATCATCAGGATGTGGTCGCTTGGATACCGGCCGCGGGCCGCCAGCTCCAGGTGAACGGCCTTCTTGCCCATCTCCTGCCCGGCGATGGCGCGCACAAAGGGGGCGATGTGGTGCTCTTCCCATTCGCGAGTGAGCGCCCCGACCGGGGTGGCGGAAACGACGATCATGTCGGCTTTATCGGTGAGAAGCTCGAGGCTCTCCCGCACCCAGGGGAAGGGTGGGACGCCATGGACGATGTCCGCCACGGTGGCATTGACCCCCTTTGTCCACGCCATGGCGATCTCGAGCTCCGGGTCGGGATGTGCCGCCATATAGGCCTCGAGCCCATCGTTGCTCATGGCGAAATCATCGGCGGCGATGAACTCGCGAATGCGAGCGGCCTGGGGAGGCTCGACACCTCGGGCCCTCACCTCGGGCCTCTCGCGTAGCAGGTCGAACGCCATCACCAGGGCCGGCCAGCGGTTTGTCCCTCGCCATTGCGAGTAGAGGTTGACGAACTCCGCCGCCTCGCGAGCGTACTTGGAGACCGGCTGGAGCCCCCAGTGTTTGATGATGTTGGGGATAAAGCACTCCTTGTGCTTGATCTCCATGGTGTCGAAGGCACAGCCGTCCGAATCGATGCCGACAAAGAAATCGTGTTGTGGCTCGAGTTCCGCCAGGGGCCGCGCTGCTTCGGGGTGAGTGGTCATCGCCGGTCATACTCCACTGAAGGCCGAGAAGCCGCCGTCTACGGGCACGACGACACCGGTAACAAAAGAAGATGCTGGAGAGAGCAGCCAGAGCAGTGTTCCGAGCAGGTCCTCGGCACCACCAAATCTCCCCATCGGGGTGTGCTCGATGATGGTGCGGCCGCGATCGGTCGGCTCTTCGCCCTCCTCGTCGGTCAGCAGATAGCGATTCTGCTCGGTGAGGAAGAACCCGGGGGCGAGAGCATTGACTCGGATGTTGGGCGAGTACTCCTGAGCCATATGCACGGCCAGCCACTGGGTGAAATTGCTGACCGCGGCCTTGGCTGCCGAGTAGGCCGGAATTCTTGTCAAAGGTGTAAAGGCGTTCATCGAAGAGATGTTGACGATGACCCCTTCACCCCGCTCGGCCATTGCGCGGCCAAAGACCTGGCAGGGGAGGATGGTGCCCAGCAGATTGAGATCGACCACGAAGCGAAGCGCCTCTTCCGGCAGATCGAAGAAAGAAAGATCGGCGCTGGTCGTGGCGTCGGGCTTGTTACCACCCGCGGCGTTGATCAGCATGTCGACCGGTCCAAGGTCAGTGCGGATCTGCTCCTCCGCAGCCACGAGTGTCTCCGGCTCCAGTGCGTCACCGTAGACGATGATGCAGCGGCCCGGTTCGCTCTCGACACGGTCGATCAGGCGCTCGGCGAGAGACGGGTCGCGATCCAGAATGGCGACATCCGCCTTGCAGCCAACCAGGGCGCAGGCCATCTCGCCGCCGAGAATCCCGGCCCCGCCGGTGATGACGATGGTTCGACCCGTCAAGTCGTACCACTTTGCTACCGTTCCAAGATCCATAGCCCTACCTCTACCTCAAGGTCTCGACTGCTCCGGTCATGTAATCCATGTGTCGCCAGGTATTCTCTCATCCCACTATTGGCGCCAGATGCCGGGCGAAGTGCGACTGGAGAAGGGCGCAGTAGGTTCCTTCATGTCGGCGGAGTGTCACTTGCAGTCGATCTCCAAATCGATCCAGAACCGAGCCGTATGTCACATGGAGAACCTGTCGGGTATCGAACTGCTCGAGGAGGCGGGGCAACTCGGCATCGCTCGGAGAGTCCGGTTGGGGCACTCGGGACAGCTCTGCCGACACGTGATAGGTGGCGCGATCGGTCTCATAGCACTCTCGCGAAAAGGTCAGGATCTCCCGGAAGAGAGAGCCGTCTACCTGGGCGACAGTCCTCAGCGCCTCCAGATAGCTGGTACCCGCAGTCTTTAGATGGATCAGGGCCCCCGGGAGATCCTTCGAGCCGGTACTCGTCAGGCTGGCAGCAATCCCATAGATGCTGAATTTGTCGGAGCCCGAGTGGAGGCTGAGCTTGTACGGCCCCAGCTCCCTGGCCAAGGCCGCATGGCGTGCAAACTCGGTCGCAAAGGTGTCCAAATCGCCGATGTAGTCCACCCCTTTCTCGAAGCTACCCACAAAACGGGGCGCCAGGCTGACAAATGGAACCCCCAGCCGTCGAAGCTCGCTGGCGATGTAGAAGTGCTCGGCGAGAGAGGTGGGGCTGTCGGTCTCATCCACCGACACCTCGAGCTCGAAAGCTCGGTTGTGGACCCGGCTCACGAGGTGTCTGTATATCGCCGCCGTGTGGCCGACGGCCCGCCCGTACTTGACCGCCGCCCGCCAGAGTGACTCCCGGTCGAAGGTCTCCATCTGGCCCTCGACGACATAGGGAGCGCCCAGGTACCGTCTTTCCATGTCCTCCCGGGTGTCCTCCAGGTCCTCCCAGGAGAGAGATCTCACCTTGGACTCCAACTCCGCTTCGGATGCGATGTGCGCCCCGTCGTCCACGTAGTCGCTGGGGTCGATGGTGTAGAAGGTGTAGCCGGCGGCGACAAAAGCTTCCACCGCCGTGGGTGTCTTGAGATGGTCCGCGTCCGCTCCCCACGGCTCACGCCACCCTTCCTGGAAAAGACCCCAGGTGGCGTCGTCGACCACCTGCTGCGGAGTACGCCCGGTGCGAGTGTTCTCGCGCACGGACTGCTGGGCAAATATGGGTGCGACACCGGCGGCTGTCTCATCAACCTGGCGGATCGCCCGGACGTGTCCCGGGGTTGCCAGGCCAAGGCGGTCCCCAAAGCCGGCCGACGTACGAAGACCCAAGGGCACCGGGACCAACCAGGGTAGACGGGAACGGAGTACGGCGGCATTGGCCGGGTTCAGGGGGCAGAGGACGACTCCATCGGGCCCGGGTTGGGTGTCGTCAAACCCCGTAGCGTCACCCTGGATGGCGAGAAGCTTGGGGCCGCCGTCACCCCCTTGGGCCAGGAAGTAGGAAGTCCCGCCCTCTTCGACCTCGGACCCGTCGAAAACCCACAGGTCGCCCACTTTTCTCAGCTTGGACTGTCCACTCATCCTTTCGCTTCCAGGTGGCGCAGATGGGCGATGCCCCGCTCCGCCGCCGTATCGGCATCGGGTAGCGGCATGAACTCGCCCGAGACAAAACCCTCGTAGCCGGTGGCCGAGAGCGTCTCCAGTATGGAACCAAAGTCCAGATGTCCCGCTCCCGGATGCCACCGATTCGAGTCGGCCACATGAAAATGAAAGATGCGATCGCCGCACGAGCGGATGCTCGCCTCGATCTCCGGTTCCTCGATGTTCATGTGGAAGGTGTCCAGCAACAACCCGAAGTTCTCGGCGCCGACCCGCTCTATGAGGTCCAGTCCTTCGGCCACGGTGTGGACGAGGTCGGTCTCGTAGCGATTGAGGGGTTCCAGCGCAAACCGCACTCCGGTCTCGGCGGCCAGGGCCGCGCACTCCCGGATGGCTTCGACCAGAAAATCCATCGAGCGCTCGTGGCTCTGTCCCTCCGGAGTGATTCCCCGAATCAGTCCGAGAATGACCATCGCGTCCAGACGTGCCGCCAGCGGTACGTGGCTCCTGACCCGCTGAATGGCGGCGGTGCGTACCGCCGGATCGTCGCTGGTGAAGGATAGTCCCTCTTCTCCCCAGGCCTGTCCGGTACCGATCGCCGGTACAACCAGCCCGAGGCTCGAGACCAGGTCCTCGAGCTCCGCAGCATCCACCAGCGACGGATCTCTGATGGCCGGCTCGACACCGTCGTATCCCCAGTTGGCGACCTTGGCGACACCGGCCGCGAAGTCACCTTTGAGAGCCACGGCCTGGAATTCCGCGGCGTGCGTCGAAACGACGATGCTGAGCCGCACTACAGATCCGATCCCTGGCCGATCCGCGGCAACTGGTAGACCGGCTTCCAGCCGGCGCTACCCGGCTCACGCAGATAGGGCTCCATCTCCGCCTCGGTCCGCAGTGTCACCTCCTCGACCGGCGGTACGGTACCCGGTGGGAAGGCTTCGAGGATCTGGTCATTGAGCAGCGTCAAGTAGCGGAGGATGGCCGCCACGGGTCGCTTCGCCTTCTCGGCGGTGCCGTGGGTTGCCTTGCCGACCACACCTTCCGGAGTAGCCGCGAGCTCGATGGCAAAGTGACCCTCACCCTCCGACCAACGGCTGGGCCGCCAGAAGGGGTCGACCGATTTATCGAAATGCCCGTCCGGCAGATAGCTCTTACCCTCGGTGTCCACGGCGTATTCCATGTCCACCATGTCGGGATGGAAGAGCAGACCCAGGGAGGTCTCCGACTCGTCCGCATGAACGAAGTTGGTGTCGAACTTGCCGCCTTTCTCTTTGGTGCGGAAGAACTCCCGCACTGCCCGGTGCCAGTCGATGACGCGAAAGATACCGGGGAGGTGATACCGCTTCTGGAACTGCTGGATGGCGGACTCGAGCATCCAGAGGTGACCATGGTTGTTGATCATGATCTGCTTACGAAAGCCATCGTTCCACAGACCCAGCATGACATCGATAAGAAACTCCCGCGTGATGTTCTCGCGCACCACGACGGTGCCGGGAATACCCATGTGGTGATAGGGATGGGCGCCGTAGTTGAGCGGTGGCAGTACCAGGTTGCAGGCCGCACCCTGCTTGGCCGTGTAGCGCCGCACACCTTCCAGGATCTGGCTCACATAGAGGGTGTCGGAGGCGCTGGGCAGATGGCTGCCGTGGAGCTCAGTGCAGCCGATCGGCATGAAGACGATGTCATTCTTACGTCGATTGGCCACTACCTCGTGGCGCACGGTGGTTTGGATATAGGAGCCGGCCTTGCCCCACTCGCAGGGCGAAGGAACACCATACTCGGCCAGGATGGCGTCGATCTCTTCGTCGCTCGAGTCCCATACCTCCTTCTTACAGCGGCCGACGGTATTGTCCTCGAAAAACAGGTCGGGCCGGTCGGTTGGAATCAGTATTGGGGTCTCTAGTTGATCTGACATTTCACCTCTCCTCGGTTCCAGGTAGGGCATGTTAGTTTTCTTATCTGAGGATGCTTCTGCTCCCGATCACAGGTCTACCGGCTCGCCCGAATGGATGGATCGAGTGGCGGCCACGGCGACTTCCACCGTAGCGCGACCGTCACGAAAGGTCACTGGAGAGTCGGTATCGTGAATCACGCAGTCCACAAATGCCTGCAGCTCAGCGACCAGTGCCTCACCCATGCGCTCGGCCGTGGTGCGAGCCATGTCGTGGTGCACACCTCTTTGATCCAGTAGACGTACCGGTGTTTGGCGTAGATAGCCGATCTGAACGGCACCCTCGTCCCCAATCACTTCAGCTCGCAGATCGTGACCATAGCGGGTGACACGACTCGCCGTCAGGGTACCCATGGCGCCGCCCGCAAACCGCAGGCTGACCACCGCATTGTCCACATCTCCCACTGAGCGCACCCCTTCGTCTATCAGGGCATCTCCTTCGCCGTAGACGCGGGTGATGTCGTCGGCCATCAGCCAGCGGCCGAGGTAGATGTCGTGGTACATGGAGTCCAGGATCAAGCCACCGCTCACGTCTGGATCGGCGAATTCGGGCAAAGGTGGATCGACATCACCGCTGATCGCCCGGTAGACGACCGGCTGTCCGATAGCTCCCGAGTCGATCGAACGCTTGGCCTCGACACAGCCGGAATCGAACTGCCGCACGTGACCGATCATCAGCTTGACACCCGCTTTTGTGACCGCTGCAGCTGCTCGATCACAGCCTTCCACAGTCAGGGCCAGCGGCTTCTCGCAGAACACGTGCAATCCTGCAGCTGCACACCGTTCCACGTTCTCGACGTGGGCCGCGGTGCTGCTGGCGACCACCACCGCATCGAGGCGCTGTCCCGCCAGCAATTGCTCGAGAGTGGGGAAGACCTTGACCTCACCAGGGAGGTGTCGTACTTGGATGGCCCCCTCCTGTTTCGAGGTGGTCACGGCCACCAGGCGTGCGTGCCCTACGCGCCGGGCCAGGTTCTCGGCGTGGACCAACCCGATCCGGCCCACGCCGATGACTGCCATTCTCAGCTCGTCCACGGTGGAAGCAGGCTCCTTCCAGTCAGGTCCTAGTTCGGTAGCACCATGATCTTGCCGTCGGCCCGCTCGGTCGACTTGGCGATGGCGTCGACGGTGTCATCCAGCTTGTAGCGAGCGGTGATGATCGGGCTCAGGTCGAGGCGGCCGGAGGCCACCAGGCGAATGACGTTGGGAAAAGTCTCGTGGCCGGAGTGTCCCTGGGCACCAAAGGCCTGAGAGCGGCGCACCTGGAACGACTCCAGATACATCGGTACCTGCTGGGCGGCCCGTCCGACCTGGACGATCTTGGCATTGACGGCCAGCGCCTTTTCCATCTCCGGCACCGCGATCTCGGGAACACCGGCGGCCTCGAAGTGGAAATCGAACCCGGCTCCTTTGCTCAGCTCCATCATCACCTCGCTGGGGCTGATTTCACGGGGATCGTAGACGAAGTCGGCGCCGACGGCCTTGGCCAGCTCGAGACGCTGCGGTGAGATCTCGAAAGCGACGATGAGTCCGGCTCCCGCCGCTTTTGCCAACCCGATGGCGGCCAGTCCGATGGGGCCTGCGCCGTAGACATCGACGTAATGTCCCGGGCGAAATCCCCCCGCGCGCTCGAACATGGCGTTGTAGGAGACACTGGTCGGCTCGCTGAGCGCACCCACCACATAGGCCGTCTCCTCACTGCCGAAGCGTTCGGCGATGGCATCGATCTTCCAGCAGAACTTCTCGTCGACGGCCAGGTAGTTGGCAAAGGCCCCGGGGATGGTGAAGCCGATCTCCTCGAGATTGCTGCAGTGGTTTGGATAGCCGTTGCGGCACGGGATACAGCGACCACACCAGATCATCTCCTCGACCGTCACCATATCGCCCGGTTCGAGGAGGGTCACCTCCTTGCCGGTTTCCACCACCTTGCCCGTGAACTCGTGTCCCAGGATGGTGGGGAACTTGGTCAGACCAGGGTAGAGGATGTAGTTGTCGTCATCGGTCTCGTAGAAGTGCATGTCGGATCCGCAAACGCCGCAGGCCTGGATCTCGAGCAGCACCTCCTTGGGCCCCGGTTTGGGGTCGGGCCAGGATTTCACCTCGAGGTTGGGGTTCCGCCAGATGGCGTTGCCGGTAATCGCCTTGCCGGTCTGCTGCTCCCAGTCGGACACCTCGTATGTCGGTTTGGGTTCCCACACAGCATCGAGCACTAGGCCTTTCATGACAAGTACCCTCCTTATGGGTTTTTCAGGGGCGGCTGTGCCCCAGTTTCTTCTCCATTCCGGATTGGGATCTGCACGCTCATGCGCAGTGCACCATTCCGTATTCCTTTTCCAGAAGACCGACGACGTCGTCGATCGTGCCGCTGAAAGGGCCCTCTTGTTCCATCTTCAGACTGGCCACGGCAGCTGCCCACACCGTCGCCTCGGCCGGTGGGGAAGTCAATCTCCGCGCCACATACGAACCGACACAGGTGTCGCCTCGACCACTTCGACCCACCAGGCTCTTGGCGTGGAACGGCGCCTGGTGGATCTCACCGTCGGCCAAGACCAGGAGCCCGTCGCTGTGGGAGAGGATGATCTCGCTCGGGCCGAGAGCCGCCAGCTGCTTGGCAGCAGTCTCGAGATCGGTCTCCCCGGTCAGAAACCGGGCCTCGACTGCATCCGCCTTGAGGATGTCGACTCGAGAGAGCACGGCGCGCTTCTCCCACCACTCCCGGTGCTCGAGGCGTCCATCGGGGGCGGCAACGCGGATAAATCCCTGTACATCCAGGCTGATCGTGGTGTCCTTGGATCTCAGATCGCGGATGACCTCCAGTGGGACCTCCCCGCGAATGGAGGCGCTGACGACAAAGGCCTTGGCGTCGACCCCGTGGACCTGGATCGGCGCGAACGAGCCGGCTGTAGAGCTCACGGTGAGAATCCGTTTGTCCACGTCGTGGGTGGGATAGTCCAGACACATGTGCGTCGACTCCGGAGTCTCGCAGGCATAGACGTCGATTCCCGCTTCTTCGAGCGCGTCGAGAACGTGGCTGTCGGCCGCGGCCAGTCTGGTGACGGCGGCAACCTTGTAGCCGAGACCGGCGGCGGCGTGGGCGGCGTACCGGAAGCCGCCGCCGTCGATCTGGCGACTCCCTTCGGGCGTGATGATGGTGTCCTTTGTGTAGTTGCCGACAGCGGCGACATCGTAGAGTGTCCTCTTTCCTTCCATCACTCTCCCTCCCTTCTAGTCTCTCAACCGCACTCGCCAAAGAGTGCTGGCCAAGATCAAGGAAATCACCGACGACCCGATCCAGAACCAGATGACATGGCTGAAGTCGTAGTGGCGCACACCATCGACAATGGTCGTTCCCTGCTCGATCAGATACCCGCTGATCCGTTCTTGAGTGGCCGCTGCCAGATAGCTGAAGACACCGATGAAGCCCATGGCGGCTCCAGCCGCCCTTTTGGGTGCAATGTCGACGGCGAAAAGCCCGCCGAGAGAGGTCACCAGCCCGGTGAGGCCGAAGCCGTACAGCAGGAATGCCGCCATCATCAGGGGCGGGTTGTCCGGCGGGCCAAAGAAGATCAGCAGCAGACCGGCCAACTCCAGGATGCCGAAGATCAGATTCACCGGTGGCCGTCGGGCATTGAACAGTTTGTCGGAGGCGAAGCCGTAGGCGACCGCGCCGATAATGCCGGTAATGGTGTTCGCCGTCAGCATGCCTCCGGCATGCATCAGGGAGTAGCCTTTCTCCTCCTGGAGGTAGAGGATGCCCCAGCTGTTGACCGCGTAGCGGGTGACGTAGATCATGGCGCTCGACAACGCCAACACCCAGATGGCCGGAATCTTCAGAATCGAGCGCTGGGTCGACCAGATGCTCTCCTTGCCCCGCTCAGCCTCCGCCTTGGTGTTCCAGTGGTCGTTCTTCCAGTCGGCGATGGTTGGCAACCCCATGGTCTGAGGGCGGTCCTGCATCAGCCATACCAGAGCGACCGCCACCAGGATGCAGAGCGCGCCCGGCCCCCAGTATCCCGCCCGCCATCCCCAAAGAGTGACCAGACCGGCAACGCCGATAAAGGTAAGCCCCTCGCCGATGGCATGTGCGGTGCTCCAGATGCCGTACATCCGGCCCCGCTCCCGATTGCTGAACCAGGCGGCCATGGCCACGACCCCGGTGGGAGCGCCAAAGCCCTGGAACCATCCGTTCAGACCCCAGAGGAGCACCGAGACCCAGAGCACAGTCGACCATCCCATGGCCAGGTTCAAGATCGCCGACACCAGGACCCCGGTGGCGAAGAAGTACTTGAGGTTCGAATGGTCGGCGAGGAAGCCATTGGTCAGCTTGCCAAAGGCATAGGTGTAGAAGAGAGCCGAGCCGATGATGCCCAGCTCTTCGGCGGAGAAGATGCCACCGTCGATGAGCGGTTTCTTGACCACCGAGAGGGCCAAGCGGCAGGTATAGACCAGGCCGTAGCCGATGGTGATCGCCATCATGATCCGAAAGCGGTGGCGTCGGTATAGCCGGTCGATCTCCGGCTGGCTCGCGATCTGCGGCCGGTCGGGGCCGGTGGCGAAGAAGCGCAAGAAACTCATGCCTCAGGCCTCTCGACCCGAACCGGCCGGTTCTCGCGCATGGAAGTGGTCGCCGCCATACCGATCAGCAGCGGGATCAGCCCGTCCCGTCCGCCAACGGCAGGATCGCGGTCGTCTCGGATACAGCTGAAGAACTCCTCGAGCTCGGTGACGTAGGCCTGGTGGTAGCGCTCGAGAAAGAAGTAGTGGGGATTTTCGGAGCGCACGCCGTTGGTGGTGCGCAAGCGAATCTGGCGAGGTGTTTCGTTGAAGGCCTCGATACCTCCCTTGGAGCCAAAGACTTCGATCCGTTGGTCGTAGCCGAAGACGGCCCGACGACTGTTCTCGATCGATGCCAGGGCGCCGCCGGTCAGCTTGAGGACGACGACCGCCGTGTCGACGTCACCGGCCTCGCCGATAGCCGGATCGACCAAGACCGCGCCAAAGGCCTGCACCTCTTCGACTTCCGCACCCGACAGAAAGCGGACCATGTCGAAATCGTGGATGGTCATGTCGAGAAACATGCCTCCGGAGCTGGCGACATAGTCGATCGGCGGTGGCTCGGGGTCCCGGGCGACGATCTTGATGAGGTGAACCTCGCCGATCTCGCCTTCGACTACCGCTTGTCGCAGCCTGGCGAATGTGGGATCGAAGCGCCGGTTGAAGCCGATCTGCAGCTTGATCCCGGTCTCGGCCACGACCTCCAGGGTCGAGCGCACCCGCTCGGGATCGAGAGCGATCGGCTTTTCACAAAAGATGTGTTTGCCGGCGCGCGCCGCTGCCTCGATAAGGTCGGCGTGAGTCGGCGTCGGAGAGCAGATGAGGACCGCTTCGATGTCGTCGTTGCCGATCAACCGCTCCGGCTCGCGAGCCCACTCGATACCCCGGGCCTCCCACTTCTCGGGTTCGAGATAGGGATCGGCGACCGCCTCGAGCCGCACACCGGGCAGCCTTACGAGGTTGTCGGCGTGGAGCTTGCCGATCCGCCCGACCCCCAGAATTCCAACCGTGATGTCCCTCATCAGACGGTCTCTCCAACGGCCGTTTGCCCGACTTCTGCCAACCTCACCGGCCGGTTCTCCTGCAGCGAGATCTTTGCCGCACATGCCGCCTGGACGGCGGCCAGCGCGTCGCCACCGGTGACCGCCACCGGCGATCTGTCCTGCACGCACTGAACAAAGCTACGCAGCTCGGCAACAAAGGCCTCGCGATAGCGCTCGACAAACGAAGGGTAAGGACGGTCGACCAAGACACCACCCTCGAAGCTCGAGACCATGGATGTCGGGCGGAGGTTCTCTACGGCCAGGTTTCCCTTCGAGCCAAAGGCTTCGAAGCGCTGGTCGTAGCCGTAGTGGGTCTGCCGGCTGTTGTCGATGACACAGAGCGCTCCGTTCTCGAGACGCACCATCACCAGGGCCGTGTCTATATCGCCCGCAGCTCCGATCTCCGCCTTCACCAGCGCGGCGCCCGCCGCGTAGACCTCCTCGATTTCGCTCTCACCCAAGAAGCGAACCGTGTCGAAATCGTGGATGGTGAAGTCGAAGAACATCCCGCCCGACCGGCGGACAAAGTCGATTGGCGGAGCTTTGGGATCGCGGTTGACGACCCGCAGATTGTGAAGCTCGCCGACCGCTCCGTCTCGTACCGCGCGTTGCAGCTCCTGCAGTCCGGGATCGAATCTGCGGTTGAAGCCGACCTGTAGCTGCACCCCGGCCTCACGTACAACGTCCAGAGCCTCTGCAATCGGTTCGGGTGCAAAGCCCACCGGCTTTTCGCAAAAGATCTGCTTGCCGGCCTCGGCCGCACG
>SBFI01000103.1 GCA_006227875.1 Acidobacteriota bacterium | reverse complement strand
GCGGCGTTGTTCATCGACAACACATAGACCTCGGCGGCACTGCTGAAGCTCGGGGCAGAAGAAACCGGCGAAGGAGCGGGTGGCGGCCCTGCAACGTCCTCGATGGGCGCAGGACCACATCCTGTAGTCGCCATGGCGAGGGCAGCGACAAGGGCCGCGAGTAGCGTAATTCGGCCGAAAAATGCAGCTAGTAGCGACGAATATCGCAGCGACATGACGATGATTAGAGTACCATGCAGCCCGTGAAGAGCCCTGTTCGAACCTTCACACTTTGCTGCCGAAAGACACGCTCTGCAGCAGATGTCCCGATGAGCATCGGCACGAGACGAGCCCGAATTCCGGGCGTAGCCGTGGCGGCGATCTCACTCCTGCTCGCCACCCCAGCTCTGTGGGCTGCCCAGCCCGGACCGCTGTCCGATGTCGAGACTGCGGCCGTCGGGCTGGCGGCCGAATATCTGAGCACCGGGCCCGACTCCTGGTGGGACAACCTGGCACCCGACTCGCCGCTGCTAGCCCTCGGTCCAGAACAAGCAGCCAATGAGATCGCCGTACGGGTGGGCAGTGTCGCCGAAGCCCGTTGGACCCTGCAGACAGTGCCTGCTCGGACGGCCGAGCGCCAAGCGGTCTTTGCCATTGAGTACCCCTCGGGGATAGATGAGACCCTGACGCTCAGCTTCAGCCGTCAGGGAGGAGGTCCGCAGCTGCAATCGGTCCGCATATCGGCCGAGCCCACTCTTCCGGTTGCCGCCGCCGCGCAGCCGTTGGAAGAGACGCCGCCGGCCGCGACCCTGCCACCGATACCGAAGTGGTTCTCCTACGCCAGCGGGGCGATGGGGCTGGTCTTTCTGCTATTGGCCGTCTTTGGCACCAAGAGCCTCCTTCTACGCATCCTCCTCGTGGTCCTGGCTGCCGGCGCCCTCGGTGTTGCCGGTCTTACCTACTACGCCGGCAGCGGTGAGGAGACCGAGCAACATGCAGCAGAGATCGAACAGCCTCTCCACATGGAAAATGGGCAGGTCCTGCTGGGCTCACTCGCACCACTGCGACGGGCGGTCACCTCGGCAGGCGGAGCCGAGTCCAGCCAGCTCACCGCCGTCCCGCAGGGCTCGGCGGAGGCCGCCAAGGTCGCCCGTCTGTGGCAGGCACAATACCTGTTGGCTTCTCAGGACCTCAACGCCACGGAGGCGATTCTGGCAGGGCTCCCCAGCCCGGGAGCGACCGCGCTGACCGAGCTGCTGCGCGCGCGGCTCGGCTTTCTGAGGTTGGAGGAGACATCGACTCGTCAGGCCTACGAGCGCGCGCTCGAGCTCGGCGGCACCCACGATCTGCTACTCGCGGAGGCCGCCCAGGCCTTCTATCTGCTCGGCTTCGAATCCCAGGCGCAGCAGTATCTCGAAGGGCTGGCTGATATCGGCTCCCGACTGGCCGACGCCTACTACTTTCTGGCTCAGTTCGCGGTCCTGGACAACCGCATCGCCGAGGCCATAGACCTGTTTACGACCGGCTGGCAGCTTCAACCCATGGAGCGCGCCGAGGTGTTTGCCAATCCGTTATTGGCCTACCTGCTCGACGACATCACCATGCGGGAGCACCTCCAGGTCGGCAGTCCCGCCGAGCCGGTTCCGCCCTGCCGCTTCCGCCGGGGTAAGCCGGTGGCCGTACCCCAAGGCACACCGAGTCGGGTGCTCGGCAGCCTCCTGGTGGTCGATCTCGCCCAGGGTGAGCTCTGGGTGCCAGGCGGCTGCTCGCTGGCCTCCGCCAGTGCCGCCGTCTACGATGGCCAGAGCTGGCGTCGACGCGAAGAGACGCTGGTGCTGTCCCGGATGGACGAGCTCGCCGTCGTCCTGCAGTCTACGGGCGCTCTGACCCAACCACGGATCCGCCGTGATCTCGAGCGCGCGACCCGGGCGCTGGCGCGGCGGGACCGGTGGCAGGACCTGGTCGACCTCACCCAGGGTGTTGAATCCGACACCAACCGACTTCCTTCGGAGCTCGTCCGGCTGCGCGCCACCGCCCTGCAACGACTCGACCGGATCGATGAAGCAAGGGCCCTCTTGATCCGGCTGGCCAAGGGCAATATGGGCAAGCGACGGGTCGATTCCGGCACGCTGCTCCAGCTCGCCGACCTGCTCATCGCCCAGGAGGAGTTCGACCTGGCGTTGAAGTTGGTGGCCAAGGCGGATGCCGAGACACCACAACCGATCGGCTACGACCTGGTGCAGCAGATCCGCCTGCAAAAGAGTTTGGCCGAGGCCTATACCGTCTATCGGACCGACCACTTCGAGATTCGCTACCCGCGGACGAAGAACGCCTACCTGGCGGAGGCCATGGGCAAGATCCTCGAATCCGAGCGCCGCCGACTGCAGCGCTGGATACCGTTGGAGTCGAACGAAGTGACCCAGGTCCACCTGCTGCCCTGGAACGACTTCCAGGCCACCTGGTCGGGTGGCGTGGACCTGCTGGGGCTCTTCGACGGCGATATCCGGCTACCCTTTGCCGATATCCAGGGTTTTGCGCCCGAGCTGGTGGCGATCGTCACCCACGAGCTGGCTCACGCCATGCTTGCCGAGCTCACCGACAATCGATCGCCCCACTGGTTTCAGGAGGGTCTCGCCCAGCACGTGCAGATGGTGCAGAACCGGATCAACCCGATCGAGAGCTACTATCTGACCAAACGGCTGCTGGCCTTTCCGCTGGTGGACGGCGCCCTGGGCAGCATGGCGGCACCCGAGCTCGTCACCGTGGCCTATGACGAGTCGATGTGGACGCTGCATTTCCTGGAGACCGAGTACGGCCTCGAGGCCATCCACGGTCTGCAGAAGGCCTTTAGCGACGGTATAGAGACCGACGAAGCCATCACCGGGGTGCTGGGCAAATCGGTGGAAGACTTCGACCGCGAGCTCTGGTACTGGTGTCTCAACACCGCCCCCGAGGCCTGGAGCCCGAGGGCTTCCGGCAGGTAGGCCTTCGCACACCCCGAATTGACTCCCGCGACGGCGCTCTGCTAGCGTCCCCGCCCTCCATGTGTGCCCTGGAAGCGCCGTTCGAGGAACCCATCGAAGAGCTGCGTAGGCGGATCGACGAGCTGGAGGGATTCCCTCCCGGCAGCGGTCGTCGCAAAGAGCTCAAGAAGCTCCGCTCGGATCTCGAGAAGACCACCAAGGAGGTCTACGGCCGGCTGACCCGCTGGGAGAAGACCCTGGTGGCTCGCCACTCCGATCGACCCTACACCCTCGAGTATGTGGGTTGTCTGATGACCGATTGGGTGGAGATCCATGGGGATCGGGCGCATGCCGATGACGCCGCCATCGTCGCCGGGATGGCGACCTTTCGCGGCCGGTCGGTTGCGGTCATCGGACACCAGAAGGGCCGGGGCACCAAGGAGCGAATCGAGCGCAACTTCGGTCAACCCCGGCCGGAGGGATATCGCAAAGCGCTTCGTGTCATGCGGATGGCGGAGAAATTCGGTCTCCCGGTCCTCACTTTTGTCGATACCCCCGGTGCCTATCCGGGTGTGGGCGCCGAGGAGCGGGGTCAGGCGGAGGCCATCGCCCGCAATCTCATCGAGATGGCCTCTCTGCGTGTGCCCATCATCGTCACCATCACGGGCGAGGGCGGCAGTGGCGGGGCGCTGGCTCTTGGAGTCGGCGATCGCGTCCTCATGCTCGAGTATGCCATCTATTCGGTGATCTCACCCGAGGGCTGTGCGGCCATACTGTGGAAAGACCAGCAGAAGAAACCCGAGGCCGCCGAAGCGATGCGGCTCACCGCACCCGATCTGCTCGAGCTCGGTGTCGTCGACGAGATCGTCCCCGAGCCCCTGGGCGGCGCTCACGCCGATCCCAATGAGGCCTGTCGTGCGGTGGGTGAGGCACTGGCCCGGAACCTGGAAGAGCTCGAAGGCAAGAGTCCCGACGAGTTGCTCGAGCACCGCTACGAGCGCTTTCGGGTGCTCGGGGCCTTCGACGAAAAGGGTTGATCGGGGTGGAATCCACCGACTGGTCGGCAGCTCCGGTCCCGGAGCAAGCGTCGAATCTCGAACAAGAGGGCCATCCCCCCTGGCTGGCGAGGCTGCTGGCCCGCCGGGGTGTCACCGACGGCGCCGGGGCGGCGTCCTTTCTGGCGCCGGCCGAAGATCAACTCCACGACCCGGCCGGTTTGGAGGGGATGGACGAGGCCGTGGCGCGTCTGCGAAAGGCCCTGGACAGAGGTGAGCGAGTGGCCATCGTCGGCGACTATGACGTCGACGGTGTGGCAGCCACCGCCATCTTGACCGCTGTCTTCTCGGCCAGCGGACTCGAGAACATCGCCATCCTGCCGCATCGACTCCGCGAGGGCTACGGATTCCAGCCGGTCCACGTAGAGCGCGCGCAGGAGAAGGGCTGCTCGGTGATCGTCACCGCCGACTGTGGCACCACCGCCCACGAAGCCGTCGCGGCCGCCAAGGACTCCGGTGTGGACGTCGTGGTCACCGACCACCACCTGCCCGAGCGTCCCCTTCCCGAGGAGACGATCGAGATCAACCCGCACCGCGACAGCTGCTCCTATCCGTTCACCGATCTGTCGGGGGCCGGCCTGGCCTTCAAGCTGGCTGTCGCTTTTGCTCATGCGGTGGAGCAACAAGTGCCGCTCAAGTCACTGCTGCGGATGGCGGCGCTCGGCACCATCTGCGATCTGGTGCCGTTGATCGGCGAGAACCGAGTCATCGCCGCGCTGGGGCTGGCAGCCCTCCCGGAGACCCACTCCGCGGGTCTGCAGGCCCTGATCCAGAGAGCCGGCATTCGCCCTCCTTTTATGGCCGCCGACGTCGGCTTCCGCATCGGTCCTCGCATCAACGCCGCTGGCCGTCTGGACGATCCACAACCCGCCCTCGATCTGCTACTGACCAGAGATCGGGAGCGCGCCTGGGAGCTCGCTAATCATCTCGAGGAGCTGAATCGAAAGCGACAGGCGGCCGAAGCCCGCATCATGGATGACGCGCGAGAGCTGCTGGTTGGGCGAAGCCCGTTGCCATCGATTCTGCTCGCCTGGAGCCCGGACTGGGAGCGGGGTGTGGTCGGGGTGGCGGCCGGTCGACTGGCGCGAGAGCTGTCTCGACCCACCGTGCTGTTGAGCGTCGATGGTGAGCAGGCCACGGGATCCGGGCGCAGCCTGCCGGGAATCGAGCTCCACCGGTTTCTGGAGCCGTGGCGGTCCCAGTTGGTGCGGTTTGGCGGACACTCGCAGGCTGTCGGGCTCACCGCACCCACCGACCGCTTGGAAGTGCTGCAACAGGAGTGGGAGGAGAAGGCCGCGGCCACCTGGGAGCCGGAGCTCTTCCGCCGCCGATTCGAGTACGAGCTCGACCTCGAGCCCGCGGCCCTGAACGCCGAGCTGCTCGCGGGTCTCGACCGGCTCGAGCCCTTTGGCATCGGCAATCAGCAGCCCCTGATTCGTGTCGGGCCCCTCAGTCTGGACGGTTCCCCGAGGCTGTTTGGGCGTGGCCACCTGGCCGCCCGATCGGTATCACCCGATGGCGCGGTGGTCGAGCTTCTCGGTTGGGGTTGGCAGGAGCGACTCCAGGATCTCCAGGGCCGGTTCGAGGCCCTGGGCTCACTCGAAGCCGACCGCTATCGCCAGACACCGGTTCTGCGGCTCAAGGATTCCCGTCCATTCGCGCGCTAGGCGGCCGCCACTCTCGTCTCACTGCAGACGCTGACGCGGCAACGTAGAATGATCGGCGATGGCCGCCACACCCCCTAGCAAGCCGTTTGTCCTATTGCGCCGCACTCTGTTGCTGGCGTTTGTTGTCTTTCTCGTCGTCGTCGCGACGACCTACGTGATCAGACAGCGGAACCGCTCGACGCTACCCACACCGACCCGCTCGCCCATGGAGGAGGCCGAGCCTCACCTCATCCTGACCGGCGAAGGGTTCGACTACGCGCTCACCGAGGAAGGGAAAAAGCTGTTTCACATCCGCGCCAAGCGGATCCTGTCCGAGGGGGAAGACGACTACGTTCTCGAAGAGGTCGAGATCGAGATCACGAGAGACGACGGCGGCATCTACCAGGTCGAAGGCGGACGCGCCGAGGTGAATCTGGCCACCAACCGGGCCACCCTCGACGGTGGGGTGAGATTTCATGGCCCACGTGGTCTCGAAATGACGACCGAAGGTCTCGAAGTCCGCCATAAGGGCAACCTGATGGTGAGCTCCGCGCCGGTGGAGTTCGGATTCCTGGGACGGTTCACGGGCCGCGCCGATCACTTGCGAGCCAACGCCAGAAAGAACAACTTCGTCCTGGCCGGCGAAGTCGCCATCGACACCTTCCCGGGTGACGAGGTTCCCATGTCGCTGCGCAGTCTGCGGCTGGTCTACGACCGGGACATCAAACTCGTCCGCCTGGAGGGCAACGTCGAGCTGCGACGTGCCGGTAGCGAGATACGAGCGCGGAGGTTGGCCTTGAAACTCGCCGAAGACGAGAACACGCTCGCCTTTGCCCGCGCCTACTGGGAGGTGGAAGGGCGGCTGGAGCAGGAGAGCTCCGAAGGCGTGCCGCGTGCCGTCGAATTGAGCGGCAACGAGTTGTCCATTCTGTTTGTGGAAGGCACCGATCAACCGCTCAAGGCCGAGCTGGAAGGGGATGGCACCCGGCTGGCGATGCTCACCTTCGACGACGGCCTGGGGCTCAAACAGAGAATCCAATCCGACTATCTGCTCGCCGACTTCGACCAAGGGAACCCGCGTCTCACGCAAGCCTTCGACCGGGTCCAGATCGACGAATTCATCGCTCTCGCCCCGGAGCCGGTGCTGCGGAGAATCTGCGCCGACAGCGCCGAGGCGAGTCTGCTTGCCAGCGGCGATATCGACGAGGTTCGACTGCTGGGTGACGTGGAGGTTCAGGATGGCGAGAGCCACGCTCACGGCGATCGGGTGCGCGCCGAGTTCGCCACCGACGGCGAAGTCGAGCTGGTTGGTGACCTGGCCCGGGTCTGGAGCCCACAGGGTCGCCTCGAGGCGCCGCGGATCGTCCACAATCGCGCCACCGGCGAGATCCACGCCGGCGAGCCGGTCAGTGCCTGGGTCGAGGGTGTCGGCCGGCTTTCTCCCACCGGCCTCGAGACCGGCAGCGAGCCGATACGGGTTCAGGGGCGCGAAGCGGTCTGGTCCGAGGCCGCTCAGACCGTTCTCTTTCGCGGTGACGTGAGGGCTTGGCAGGGGGAGAACTTCATGCTGGCCGATGAGCTGCTGGGGGACACCACGGCCTCGACCTTGACCGCCACCGGTTCGGTGCGAACGACGTGGCATCCCGAGCCGGAGAAGACGCCGAAAGATGTGGAAGGTCTTCCGGCCGAGCCGCTCGAGGTAGACGCCCCAAAGCTCGTCTATGACCAGAAGGCGGGCGTGCTGACTTACTCCGGCGGCGTGCAGGCCGTCCAGGGGCTGCGTC
The DNA here is from genome assembly GCA_006227875.1 of Acidobacteriota bacterium. Taxonomy (GTDB): domain Bacteria; phylum Acidobacteriota; class Thermoanaerobaculia; order Multivoradales; family JAHEKO01; genus M0029. Next base: position 6,016 of record SBFI01000103.1, on the reverse strand, counting down.
TCATCCGCTGCCAGGAGCTATTGGCAAACCAGGCCGAGGGTGGGGGAGTGGGGGAGATCACCTGTCGCGGGCAGGTGCTGATCGACGACAAGAAGTCGGGAAACACCGTCGCCGGCGATGTGGCGGTCTACAATCCGACAAGCCGCTCGGCCCGAGTCACCGGTCGCCCGGTCGTCTTGAAGGACAGCAAGGGGACCGAGATCCGTGGTCCGGTGGTCGTCTACGACTTTGTAACCGCGACGGCCCAGATTCAAAGCGAGCCCGAGGACGAAATAGAGTCGCCATGACCGAGCTCAAGAGCCTTTCGACCCAGGGGCTGCGCAAGGTCTATCGCGGCCGTGCGGTCGTCGACGATGTCTCCATCGACGTCCATCAGGGCGAGATCGTCGGTCTTCTGGGGCCCAACGGTGCGGGCAAGACGACGACCTTCTACATGGTCGTAGGTCTCATCCCACCCGACGCGGGCAAGGTTTTCTTTGGCGAACGGGAAATCACCGAGCTGCCGATGTACCAGCGGGCCAAGATCGGTATCAGCTATCTACCGCAAGAGCCGTCGGTCTTTCGCAAGATGTCGGTGGCGGACAATCTCCGAGCCATCTTGGAGACCCTCGACATGGCGCACTCCCAACAGGAGGAGCGGGTGGACGTCCTGATCCGGCAGTTCGGGCTGTCGACCGTGCGCAAGACCCCCGGCTACGCGCTGTCCGGTGGCGAGCGCCGACGAACCGAGATCGCCCGCGCCCTGGTCCTCGAGCCGGCATTCATCCTTCTCGACGAGCCCTTTGCCGGCATCGATCCGATCGCCGTGCTCGATATCCAGAGGATCGTCGCCCACCTCAAGAACATGGGAATCGGCGTCCTGATTACCGACCATAACGTGCGGGAAACATTGAAAATAACCGACCGCGCCTATATCATTAACAACGGTGCAATACTCCGCGCAGGTGAGCCACAAGAGCTTTCCACGGATCCACAGGTCCGCAAAATCTATCTAGGAGAAGACTTCACCCTCTAACCCTCAGGGGTGTTGCCGGGGACAAATGGCACTAGAGCAAAAGCTGGCCTTGAAGCTGGCCCAGAAGCTGGTGATGACGCCGTCACTCCAGCAGGCCATCAAGCTCTTGCAGATGACCCGGCTGGAGCTTCAGGGCATCCTCACCCAGGAGCTGGTCGAAAACCCATTGCTCGAAGAGGTGGACGAAAACCAGGAGGCCGAAGCCAGCGAAGAGCAGGACGAGGAGACCGAGGCCGAAGCCAAGCCGGCGGAGGAGTCGACGGCAGACGAGCTGGACCATTCCGAGTCGATGGAGGACATCGACCTAGACGCCTATTTCAACGAGTACCTGGACAGCACGACCGGGCCATCGGTGTTCGAGCCCAAGGATGCGCCACCGCTCGAAAACACTCTCAGCCGCGACCCCGACCTCTACGACCACCTCCTGTGGCAACTCCACATGAGCGAGGTGAGTGCCAGACAGCGGGAGATCGCGGAGCTCGTCATCGGCAACCTGGATCCGGAGGGGTTTCTGGTGGCCAGCTCCGAAGAGATCCAGCTCATGGGTCAGGACACCCACGACGACGAGCCCTACACGATCGAAGAGGTGGATGAGGCGATCGGGCTGGTGCAGGGATTCGATCCGCCCGGCATCGCCTGTCGTAGCCTTCAGGAGAGCCTGGTGCGGCAGCTGGAGGCGCAGGGAGAACCGGAGGACTCCCTGGCGCGGCGTATCCTCACCGAGGCCTGGGAGCCCTTTCTAAAGCGGCAGTTCCAGGCACTGGCCAAACAGTTCGAAGTCGATCTTCATGACCTCGAACCGGTAATCGAGAAGATCCGCTGTCTGGAGACGCGCCCCGGTCGCAAGTTCTCGAGCGAGCGCACGCACTACGTCGAGCCGGACGTCTACATCACCAAGGTCAGCGGCGAGTACGTGATTCTGCTCAACGACGACGGCATGCCGCGGCTCCGCATCAGTCGTTCGTACCGACGAATGCTCAAGCAGATGAAAAACGACGGCAAGGAGGCCGACGCGCGGAACTACATAAAGGACAAGCTGCGCTCGGCGATCTGGTTGATCAAGAGTCTGGATCAGCGGCAGCGGACGATCTACAAGGTGGCCGATTCGATCGTGCGGCAGCAGCGCAGCTTCTTCGACCAGGGAATAGAGCATCTGCGCCCGATGGTTCTCCGTGATGTGGCCGACGACATCGGCATGCACGAGTCGACCGTCAGCCGGGTGGTCTCCAACAAGTACATGCACACGCCGCGCGGTCTCTATCCGCTGAAGTTCTTCTTCCACAGCGGAATCGATCGCGAGTACGGCGCCGACATCTCGTCGCTGACCGTAAAGCAGAAGATCCAGCATCTGATTCAGGCCGAAGACCCGAAGCGGCCGCTTTCCGACAGTGAGCTGACCCGAATGCTCAAAAGGGAGGGAATCAATATTGCGCGGCGAACCGTGGCCAAGTATCGTGACGAGTTGAGAATTCCTTCTTCTAACAGTCGAAAACAAATCTTCTAGTAGGCGAAACAGAGGAGATCCATGAACATCGACTACGTCGCTCGCAACTATCCCCTCGACGATCAAATTCGCACCTACACGTCGGACAAACTGCAGAAGATCGCCAAGTTTCTCGAAGATCCGGTCGAGATCCGGGTGACACTCGAACACGAGAAGCATCGCTACATCGCCGATCTCCACGTGGCCCATCGATTCGGCGTCATCAAGGCCAACGAGGAAAACGACGACATGTACGACGCCATCAACCTGGCCGTCGACAAGACCGAGAAGCAGGCCCGGCGCTCACGCAAGAAGTTTCGCGACAAGCGTCGCAAGGCGGACCGCAACAACGGCAGCCAGTGGCCGGTCGAGGTCCTCGAGCGAGCATCGATCGGAGCTGGTGGATCGCCACGCATCGTCAAGAAGAGCGTGCTCAGCATCAAACCGATGAGTATCGACGAAGCGGCGCTGCAGCTCGAGGACTCCAAGAACGATTTTGTCGTCTTTCGCGATGCGGCCAGTGATCAGGTCAGCGTTCTGTACAAGCGACGGGATCAGAACTACGGGTTGATATCACCGGAGTAGCGGGGAACGGGGCGCATGCGTCTCGCCAATCTGACCCATCCCGAGCTCATCTTTCCGCATCTTGCCGGCTCGGATCGACCGACGGTGTTGCGGGCATTTGCCGACCGGCTGGCCGAGGTCTCACCCGTCGCCGATGCCGAAGATCTCTACCGCCGGTTGTGCGAGCGTGAGGATTTGAGCTCCACCGGTATCGGCTCGGGGGTCGCCATACCGCACTGCAAGATGAATGGCCTGTCGGAAGTGGTGGTGGCTATCGGTCTCTGTGAGCACCCGGTGGACTTCGATGCCGACGACGGTGAGCCGGTGGATCTCCTGTTTCTGCTGGTCTCACCAGAGGACGCGCCGGCCGAGCACCTCCAGTCCCTGTCCGCCATCTCCAAATGGGTCAAGGCCAACCAGCATGTCGAGAAGATCCGACAGCTCGACGACGCCGAGTCGATCTACGAGCTCCTGGAGCGGGAGACCGACTGAGTGGTCCGTCAGAGTGTCCATGTATCGGTGTCGGAGCTGCTGGGGCAGGAGCTGGCGGATCTCGATTTCAAGCTGCTCTGCGGCGAGTCACACCTCGACAATCGGATCATCAATCCCCGGGTGCAAAAGCCGGGTCTGGCCTTTGCCGGCTACTACGATTACATCCGGCCGGGGAGGGTACAGATCGTCGGCGAGAGCGAGACCGAGTATCTGAAGACCCTGACGCCCGAGCAGCGTCAGGAGAGATTCGAGCACATCGCCGACATGCCGGTACCGGTCTTCGTGGTCACCAAGGGGCTGGAGCCCCTACCCGAATTCTTGCCCGCCTGTCGCGCCGAGCAGATCCCGGTGCTGTCGTCGTCGGCACTCTCTTCCACGGTCATCAAGCGGATCAGCTACTTTCTGGAAGACCATCTGGTGCCGTCGACAACTCTCCACGGCGTCTTGCTCGAGATTTTTGGGCTGGGTGTGCTGCTGATCGGTGCCAGTGGGGCAGGGAAGAGCGAATGCGCTCTCGACCTCATCACCCGCGGTCACAGTTTGGTTGCCGATGACCGGGTGACGGCCAAGCGCTATCCGCACGGGGATCTTCTGGGGTTCTGCCAGGAGCCCTTGCGTCATCACATGGAGGTGCGCGGTCTGGGGATCGTCAACGTCCAGGATCTGTTCGGCCTGGCGGCGGTGCGCGAGCGCAAATCGATCGACCTGGTGATCGAGCTCGAGCCGTGGGACGAGTCCAAGGCCTACGACCGCCTGGGATTGGAAGAGAGGGTCTACAAGATCCTCGATGTCTCCTGCCCCTACATCACGCTGCCGGTGGCCCTGGGGCGCAATCTCTCGATCCTGGTAGAGATCGCCACCCGCAACCATGTGCTCAAGCTGCAGGGCCACCACTCGGCCAGGGACTTCGCCCGCGAGCTGGAAAAGAAGCTGCAGCAGGGGCCGGGAAAAGCGGAACACGCGCCGACGTGAAACCCACGAGACTCGTTCTGATCACCGGTCTCTCCGGTTCGGGCAAGAGCACCGTCGCCAAGTGCTTCGAAGACCTCGGCTTCTACTGTGTCGACAATCTCCCCCTGCCGCTGTTGCGCCAGTTTCTCCACGATCCTTTTGCACAGGTCGAAGGGCACCGTCGGATCGCGGTGGTGACGGATGTGCGCGCGCCTGGTTTTGCCAGCGAGTTTCCTCCGCTCGTTGCCGAGCTCGATCGGGCGCAGGTCAATCCGACAATCCTCTTTTTGGAGTCCTCCGAGGACGCCCTGGTGAGGAGATTCTCCGAGACCCGACGACCCCATCCCCTGGCCGCCGACCGCGGCGCCATCGAAGGGATCCGGCAGGAGAAGGAGATGCTGGCGGACGTCAAGGGGGCGGCGGACATGGTCCTGGACACCAGCGACTGGTCGATCCACGAAGCCCGCGACGAGGTCTACCGCGCTTTTGCCACCGCACCGGGTGAAGAGCCCACCCTGACGGTCTCCCTGGTCAGCTTTGGCTTCAAGCACGGCGTCCCATCCGGCGCCGATCTGCTATTCGATGCGCGGTTCCTCGACAATCCCCATTTTGTGCCCGAGCTGCGCTCGCTGACCGGGCGCGATGAGCCGGTGCGGGAGTTTCTGGAAGCGATCCCCGACTACGAGGAGTTCGTCAATCGCCTGGAGGACTTCCTAGGCTATCTGTTACCACGTTACGAAAAAGAGAATCGCGCCTACCTGTCGGTCGGCGTCGGCTGTACCGGTGGTCACCACCGCTCGGTGGCGATCGTCGAGGAGCTCTACTCCCGCCTGCGAAGCACCGACAAACGGGTTCGCCTTATCCATCGGGATATCACTCGCTAACCACTAGGCTGTGGAGCCGCTCTCAGCGGCCGTAGGCCATTCGTTGCTAAGCTCTCGGCACGGAGATCCACGCTCATGGTCACGACTTTGATTGTCACGCACGGCCGGATGGCCCAGGAGCTGCTCGACGCGGCGCAGATGATCGTCGGCGACATGCCCCGTTTTGTGGCCGTCTCCTTGGACTGGGACGACAGTGTCGAGGAGGTCACCGACAAGACTCGTCGCGCCCTGGAAACCGTCGATCCGGCCGACGAGGTGTTGATCCTCACCGACATGTACGGCGGTACACCCTTCAATGTCGCGGCCGGTTTCTTCGAGCCCGGCCGGGTGGAGGTGGTGACTGGGGTCAACCTGCCGATGGTCGTCCGTCTGGGCTGCCCCCGCTCCAACGAGATGTCGCTGGTGGAGCTGGCCGATTGGATACAGGAGAAATCCCGAGCCAGCATCTGCCGCGCCGGCGAGGGGCAGGCGGCCAACGGCACATTGAAGTCCGTGTCGAGATCAGCGGACGAGGTGGAGGAGGGTGGCAGTGATTGAGCGCGAGGTCGAGATCGTGAATCGCCTGGGACTCCACGCCCGGGCGGCCGCCAAGCTGGTCCATCTGGCGGGCAGGTACAACAGCCAGAT
>SBFI01000259.1 GCA_006227875.1 Acidobacteriota bacterium | reverse complement strand
TTCGAGCAGAACGTGCGCATGCTGCTGGAGATGCGGTTGTCCCAGCTAGCGGAGGCGGACAAGGCGCTGCATGGCTATATCGAGCAGGCCATCCGGCACCTCCAGCCCGAGCCCCGGCATGCTCTGGTGTGGATGCGCAGTATCGTAGATCGCGCCTTCGAGCTGGTCTGGGAGGCCGAGCTCAAGGACGGAGTGACCCTGCCGACCTCCTGGATGGAAGAGTGGGAGCGCGCCGGCATCCAGCGGGTGCCCGACGACGGTCACGGTCGGGTTCCCGGTGAGCGGGGTCGGCAGCTCCACCTCCTGCGGCTGGCCACCGGCACCGGGGTCGGCGGTCGTACCGTGCGTCGGCTCACCCGCCGGGTGTCGAAGCCGACCGCTCTGCTGCTCGAGCACCTGCAGTCGGTCGGCAATTTCGGTCAGCACCAGGGCGACGAGGTGACCCGGCCGTTTGCGGTCTCGGTCTGTCTGTCGGCGATCGCCCTCTACGCCAGCCTGGCGGACGACCTGTCTGCCTGAACCCGGACTCAATCCTCTTCAGTTACCGTTCGGCCGGGGGGAGAACTGTCGTTTCTCCACCTCGCCCCGCTCGATAACGAGAGCGGTTGCCTCGGGGACTGCATGCCAGTACTCGCTGAGATCGTTGAGCGGCTCCGAGACCACGGCCCGGGCATCGGACGACAGCCGGTCGAACTCGGGATTGAGCTCACGCAGCGACTCGACGCTTCTGCTGTAGAAGAGCGTCCGTGATTGCCCGCGGGTCGAGTAGCGGATGGCGTAGAGCCGCTCACTGTCACTGAAACCGAGACTCATCTGCACCGGGTGCTCGATCCCGTTCTCGCGGGCGATCTTCTCGATGAAGCCGACCGTGCGCTCGATGGCGCCGACAGCGTCGTCATCCAGCCCGAAGGTAAGGGCGAGATAGAAGATGATCTCCGAGTCGGTAGTGCCCTCGATGAGACTGTAGAGCTCGGGGGCGACACCCAGTGCCAGCTCCCGCTTGATCCGATGAAAGTCGCGTATCAACCCGTTGTGCATAAAGAGCCAGCGGCCAAAGCGAAAAGGGTGACAGTTTGTCTGCTGGATGGCGGTGCCGGTGGCGGCGCGGATGTGGGCGAGAAAGAGGGAGGATTCGATCTGTGCCGCCAGATCCTGGAGGTTGCGATCGTTCCAGGCCGGCTGGGTGTCCTTGTAGAGGCCCGGCCCCTCGCGACTCCCGTACCACCCGATGCCAAAGCCATCGCCGTTGGTGGTCGTCTCGCCGGCTCGGGCATGGAGGCTCTGGTCGATGAGTGAATGGGTCGGCTTGAAAATCAGGTCCTCGAGATAGAGAGGTCCGCCGGAATACGCGAGCCATCGGCACATGGTGTCTTCTCCTTTGGCTGGTTGGTCAACCTTCGAGAACAGTCTAGGACAAGTGGATTGGGTCATGCTGAGCGGTGAGGCCCTGCCGGTAGAATCGCGCTGGAGAGGTGATGCGCGCTCTGATCCTGAGTCTGGTTGTGCTGGTCGGCCACCTCGGACCGGTGGTTGCCCAACAATCTCCCGAGGACGTCGAGGGTGAGCCCACCCAGTGGCTCGTCATCGGCAACTTCAGAGGCGCGGCGGAGACCGGCATCCTGAGCCGGCTCCAAAACGCCATCTTCGAGTACCAGCGCGACGACGACCTGTTTCGTGACCTGGGTGACCTGGGTCTCGGGATCGGCTTCGATATCGGCAATCTCGAAGTCGACTGGGACAACTACTTCCGCCGGCGGGTGGTGCAATCGCACCGCGAGATCCCACCGGGTGAGACGGTGCAACCCAGCGACTACTCCCTATTTCAGACGATCGATGCCTCTCGAACGCGACTTCGGCTGGGCTACAAGTACTTCCCGGACGTTGGAGATGTTCTGGATGTGGCTGCGCAGCTGGAGGGGGGCTTTGCCGTGGCGATGGCGAGAAGTATGAACCCGAGCCCCGAGTTCGTAGAGCCGGAGCAGCGATCCGTCTTTACATCCTTGCGCAGCGAGCTCTCCGAGTTTGCCGTCGATCACGACATCACGGGACAGCGGGGTCTCGCCTATCTGACCTGGGCTTCGCTGGCCTCGGTGGTGGACGCGGCGGCCGGGGCGGTGGGCAACAAGATCGCGGCTTCCGAGCAATCGAAGATCTTTTGGGACGACTACGCCGAACCGATGATGATCATCAGCCAGACGGGGATTCCGCTAAAGCTCCGTCTCTTCACCGACGAGGACTCCACTCTGGCGGTTGGCGACGTGCTCAGCTTTACCTCCTTCGCCGGGCTGGTGCCGGTGGCGGCCGGCGCCGAAAGATGGGGTCTGCGGTTGGGCTATCGGAGATTCCACCGGGTCCTTCGAGAGACCACCGTGCAGCGGGAGACCGACAGCGTGGTGCTGGTACGAGTCCGGGACTGGTTTGCCCATGGCAACGAGATCACTCCGCTGAAGTTCCGCCCCGAAATCAGGCTTTGGATCATCAAGATCGGTTATACCTTCTTCGAGACACTCAGTAACGATTTTCGCGAACGGGTTGCCGACCAGACCTTCCGGCTCGACCTCAAGACCGAGGCGGGTGTCGAGGCCTTCCGCCGGCTTATCTTGCAGACCGGCAAGCTGCAGGTCAGGCCCAAGCTGCTTTCGGTCGAGGAGGTCGAGGACGAGGTCGAGGTTCTTGTTGCGGAGACCAGTATGGGCAAGAGCCACAATCGATCCGTGCGGGTCAGATTCTTCGACTGGTATCGATACCGCCTGAGCCACATTGCCAGCACCCGGCGAATTCAAGCCGCCGACGCCAGACTCCGAGAGGTCGTCCGAGCTCGCACCAAGGAGTACAAAAATGTCATCGGTCGGAAGCGAGAGTTCAGGACGAGCTCGGTCATCACCGGCCAATCCAATATCCAGTGGCGGGAGGGACTCGCGGACGATCCGGCCTACGACGACGAGAAGCTGGTGGTGAGATTCGACTCCAGTCTGGCCTCGAGATACGCGAGGGCTCCCGAGATCATCGCCTGGCTGTCGGACCTCGAATTCATTCTGGGGCTCGAGGAAGACCAACCGGTGCTGAGCGAGCTTCAGCTCGAGGATGATGATAGGAGTGTCGGCTTCTCCATGCGGTTGGCGCTCAGTTTTGGACCGCGGCAGATCGAGCGGCTGGGCTCGATCACCGAAGACGACATCTGGCGCGAGCTGGCCGCGTTGCTTCTGGGACCCCAGTATGTGGAGGCCTGGAGCACGGAGTCGAAGCGGTACTGGTGGAAGTCAAGCGCGCCCTCGTCGGGCAGCGGGGCACCGGGTGGCCGCCACATGAGCCTCTATTACGACAACCTCCGCGGGTTCGAGAGGCCGGCCAAGAGGAGCCGCGAGTTCGATCCCCAACAACTGTCGAGCGCCACACTCTACCGATTGGCAAGGAAGTCGGTGAGGAGATTCCAAAGGCTGCAGAAGGTCTTGGCCGAGGAGCGGGATTGTCTCGGGTGTCTGGTGAGGAGCTACTCGGCCACCACCGACGTTCTGCTGTCGCAGGCATTGATGGTGCGGTTTGCCGGTGGGATAGAGAATGGTGAAATGGGCTATGACTTCGAGGTTCAGACGGGAGACATGGTGCGGCCGGTGGGGCGCTCCAACGGGATCGTCCACGGCTACCACCTGCCACGAGCGGGGGATCTGGTCAGGAATGCCGAGACCATCCGCAACGCGCAGCCCCGGCTGCGGGGTGGTCAGGTGATGTTGAATGTCAGTGGCTGGGACGCCGTGGAGGAGCCGGCCGAAGAGCCCTGCTGGAAGATTCGTCTGCTCAGCGATGTCGTCTTCGACCCGGAGATGGTTCTGCGCATCGATTGGCGTCGCGAGAGAAAGCTGGCCGACCGCCGCCAAGAGGTGTTTATGGCGAGCATGGGTAAGGCCGAGGTCTTCGACGCGGAGAACATGGCCGACACAGACGGCAACGACTTCTTCTGGGTCAGGGGAGAGCGGCCGGTGACTCAGGAGTACACCGTCAGGGACGACATAACCCTGACCACATCCGGAGATCCGATCGCGCGGATCACACCGATGGTTCAGCCCGCTCGCTACTACTACGACATTCCCCTGACCTTTCCCGCGGAGATACCCACGGATTCGGCCTACACCATGCTCATGCGGGTGCTGAACGCGAACGGTCTGCCGGTCTCCGAGGAGCAGAAGGTCAGGGTCAGGTTCCCTGGGGATTGGCAGCAGCAGGTGCCGGTCGAGTGCCAGGAGCCCGACGAGCTCGAGATCGCGTCTGCCGGTTTGACCGTTGGCAGTGGGCTTTGGTAGTCGAGGCCGGTCAGGAGCCGGCAAGCGGGGAGGGGCTCGCCTCGGCATCTGTAGACGGTCGATGGGGGCAGGCGTCGCAGGTCAGCGGCTTGCCATCCGGACCCAGCACTTCGGGTCCACCACAGGAGCCACGCAGACACCGGTTGCCAAACACGACTCCGACCGCCATGGCCAGCATGGCGGCGCCGATAAAGAGCGAAGCGATCAGGACGAGCTCCATAGTCTCATCCTAACAGCACGAGCGGCCTTGGTGGCCCGGTCTCGGAACCTCCGAGGGCGCCCCTCCGCTACGCGGGAGATGGCTCCGCTCCGGTGAGCCCCCTCCGGTCCCGATCCCGGGCAGCCACGGCGCGGCGATAACGATTCGGCGGTCTGCCGCTTCGCTCCAACCGTGCACGCGCTACGGTCCGGAGAGTACGGAGGCCCGGGGCCTCAGCGCCTAGTCGCTCCGCTTGCAGACCGCCGAACCGTCACCACCTCGCTGTGGTGATCCACAGGTCCGCCAACCTCACCGGTTGGCACCGGGGTGGGGGACACCAAGCCCTCAAGCCTTGCAGCCTAGTCTGCGGTGATGTCCATCAAGCCGTCGAAGGCGGTAGTCCGATGCTCGGTGAAGCCGCCGTTCGGATTGCGCTCGAGAAAGAATGCCGCCAGGCCGAGTTCCTCTGCGAGCTCGACTCCGTCGGGGCCCAGCACCAGCAGAGCCGTGGCCCAGGCGTCGGCTTGCACACACTCGCCGGTGACGACGCTGGCGGAGGTAAGGCGGTGGGTGATGGGATAGCCGGTGCGGGGGTCGAGGGTGTGCGAGATACGC
>SBFI01000353.1 GCA_006227875.1 Acidobacteriota bacterium | reverse complement strand
GCTCTTGGCCGGCTCCATCCTGTGGGTGACCTGGCCGAAAGTGTTGAACGTCTTCCTGCTTTATACGGCGGTCGGTCTCTTCCACTATCTATTTCGACGCCGCTTTACACTCATCACGGAAGACCCGGAGAAGGCCTTTTCCCTGGGGTGGAATGTCCGCCTGTGGGATTTCTGGTTCTATGTGTCCTTTGGCGTGGTGATAACGATGTCGGTCCAGATCACCGGAGTGCTGATGGTCTTCTCCTACCTGGTGGCGCCAGCGATTATCGCACTGGCGCTGAGCACCAGCTGGCCGATGCGGATAGCCATCGGTTGTGCCGTTGGATTGACCGGAAGCATTCTTGGGTTGGTCGCCTCCTACCGGTGGGACCTGCCGAGCGGACCGGCGATGGTCTGTTTCCTCGGCGTCATCCTCGCCTTTTTCGTGCTGACACAGCTACTCAGCAAGGATATGGAGCCGGAACAGCGGTAGCTTGGCTATTTGAAAGAGGCGATCGCCTCGTCCTCGTCGTCGAAAACGTCGAACACCGTGATCAGTTGCGTGACCCCGAGGACGTTGAGAATGTTTTCCGGTAGGTTGAGAAGTCTGAGCATGCCGCCCGACGCCTTGACCTTTTCGTGAGCCGCGATCAACTCGCCCATTCCCGAAGAATCCATCTTCGAGGTCTTCTTCATATTGAGCACGATGTTGGACGAGCCGGCCGCGACCGCCTCGTGAACCGCGTCTCGCAACATGACGTCACCTTCTCCGATCGTGATCTTTCCTTGAAGATCGATGATGGTGATCCCTTCCCGGTTGCGGACTGACGTTTTCATATCTCTACCTCGCTTTCGCTATTCGAGGGCTTGGGCGGCTCGGGGATGCGCTTGCGCAGCTTGACAACGGTCGCGCCGCTGTCGTCGAACTCGAAATCTATCGCATCGACAAACCGCCGCATGAGGAATATACCGCGACCCGTGGGTTTGAGAAGGTTCTCGGCTGCCAGCGGATTGGGCACACTCTCGGGATCGAAACCCCCTCCTTCGTCCTTTATTTCGATTTCCAGATCTTCCTTGCCGATAGCCAAGACAACCTGGGTGATCTTATCCGGCTCTAGCCGGTTGCCGTGCTGAACGGCATTGGCCACGGCTTCTCGAATCGCCAAGCAGACCTTGTCCGCGACCTCTTCCTCGAATCCGAGATGAGTGAGGGCGGCAGCAGCGACGAGATCGACAAGCTCGATGTCCTCGAAGCGGCTACCGATGCGGACATGGATCGTCGGCTCCGGCGTTGTCATCACAGAATTGCGCGAAGTCTAGCAGACCGGCCCCGGTCCGAGTCTAGTGGCCGATCGACCATTCTCAGGGCACAATCACCGCCGCGGGATGTCTTTGTCTGACGAGCTCGTCAAAGGCAGCGAGCTCGGTGCCGACCACCGAGTCGATCTCGGTCTCGAGTCCGTCGAGCTCGGCGGCCAGCTCCTGGTAGCGCTGTACAGACCCATCGGTCGGTCGGGCGTCGCCACTCTCGACCACAAACATCAAGCCGAGGAGCTGGTTGTCCAGCTTTGGAGGGTAGTTGAGGATATCCTGGCCCGCTTCGTTGCGGGTCTGGTAGATCTTCTTCTCGATCTCGCTCAGCCGGTCGTTGACCGTCTCGGCCGCCTCGGCGACCCCTTCGCCCTTGCCGATAGCATCGAGCCGCTTTCTTATGTCCTCGACCTGGCCACGAATGTCCCTGATCTTGCCGAGAGCCGTGTGGCTATCCGTGGTGCTTTGCCAGATGCTCTTGGCCAGGCCGAACTGCGCGTCGAAGTCACTCTGGCTGGTGTCGAGCCGCGGATCCGCTTTGACCCGGAAGCTCGTGGTCTGGGTCGAGTCACCAACGCTCAGGCGGGCCTGATAGGTGCCCGGTGGTACTTTTGGTCCCTGGGCGAACCCCCAGAGAACGGCATCTTCCACCAACTCGGCGTCGTGGAGCCGCAGGTTCCAGTCATAGCGGTTGAGCCCCTCCTTGGCTTCCAGCTTGCGCGCGCCACCCACTGCGGGAAAGAACTGTCGCCAGGGGCTTGGCGCCTGAGGCTCTTCCTTTGTGCTCGACAGAGTACGAAGAACATCTCCCTCGGCGTCGAGGATCTCGAGCGTGACCTCCTCCTCCGGCTCTGTGTCGAGATAGTAGTGGATCATCACTCCCGCGGGTGGGTTCCGGCCGGCTACGCCCTCGTCTCCAAAGGAAAAGCCACCACCAAAGCGGTAGGTATCACGCGGTGCAAACAGCTGGACGTCCCCCTCGAAGCTGTCTCCACTGAGCTGATGGAGTGGTGTGAGGTCGTCCAGAATCCAGAAGGACCGCCCCTGGGTAGCCACCACCAGATCCTGGTGGGCGACGGCGAGATCGGTGATGGGTGTGACCGGTAGCTCGAGCTGAAAGGACCTCCAGCTGGCCCCGTCGTCGAAGGAGATGTAGAGACCAAACTCGGTGCCGGCGTAGAGCAGGCCTTTGCGATCGGGATCTTCTCTTACCACCCGGACAAAGTGATCTTCGGGAATGCCGTTGGAGCCATCGGCAATCTGGGTCCAGGTGGCACCGTAGTCGTTGGTGCGAAAGATATAGGGTCGAAAATCGTCCAAACGATATCGGGTTACGGCTAGGAAGGCGCGGCCGGGGTCGTGCGCGGAGAGCTCGAGGGTGTTGACCTGCCCCCAGTCGGGCATGCCGGCGGGTGTGATCTCTTCCCAGTTGGCTCCATTGTCCCGCGAGATGTGGACCCGCCCGTCATCGGTCCCCGCCCACAGGAGCCCCGGTGTTTGAACCGACTCCTCGAAGGCGAAGATGGTGTCGTAGACCTCGACACCGGTATTGTCCCAGGTGAGATCACCGCCGGCGTAATCCTGCTTGTCCGGGTCATTGCGGGTCAGATCGGGGCTGATGACCTCCCAGCTCTGGCCCTCGTCGGTGGAGCGGTGCACGTACTGGGAAGTGTGGTAGAGGACACTCGGATCGTGCGGGGAAAGTCGAATGGGAGCGTTCCACTGGAACCGGTACTTGAGGTCCCGGGCCGCCTGACCAACGGCCAGTTGGGGATAGGCCATGATTTCGCGCTCCTGATCGGTAGCGTGATCGTAGCGGCCGATCGAGCCGCCATAGCAGCCCGAGTAGGTGATCTCCGGGTTGCGAGGATCAACGGCCACGTGCCCGCTCTCACAGCCGCCAATGACCCACCAGTCCTGACGGGCGATCCCCGACGAGCTGGTGCGGCTGGGCAGAGAGACACAGCTGTTGTCCTGCTGGCAGCCGTAGACGCGGTAAGGGAACTGATCATCGACGGTGACCCGGTACATCTCCGCGGTCGGCTGGATGGCCTGACTCGACCAGGTCTTGCCGCCGTTGAAGCTCACGTTGGCACCACCGTCGTTGCCATTGATCAGGATCTGCGCGTTCTCGGGTTGGATCCAGAGGTCGTGGTGATCCCCGTGGGGAGCGCGAATGTAAGAGAAGCTCTTGCCCCCATCGACCGAGCGCCACATTCCCACGTTGAGGATGTAGACAGTCTCCGGGTCCTGGGGATCGGCAAATACGTGGGTGTAGTACCAGGCTCGCTGACGGAAGTTGCGGTCGGAATTGATGAGGCGAAACTCCTCCCCTCCATCCTCGGACCGAAAGAGACCGCCCTCTTCGGCCTCGATCAGCGCCCAGACTCGGTCGGGATTGGCAGCGGATACGGTGACGCCGATCCGCCCCGTCATTCCCTCCGGCAACCCCTCGCTGAGCTCTTCCCAGCTGTCACCGCCATCGGTGGATCGGTAGAGACCACCGTCCTCACCACCGCTCTCCATCGTCCATGGCTTGCGCTCCACTTCCCAGATCCCGGCAAAGAGGATGCGCGGGTTGTGGGGGCTCATGGCTAGATCGCCGGCTCCGGCCCGATCGCTGACAAAGAGAACCTTCTCCCAGGTCTCACCGCCGTCGGTCGAGCGGAAGACACCCCGCTCTTCGTTGGGACCAAAGATGTGTCCCAGCGCCGCCACGTAAACCAGATCGGGGTCTTGCGGGTGGACACGGATGCGGGCAATCTGACCCACATCGTCGAGACCCACATGGGTCCAGGTCTTGCCGGCGTCGGTCGAGCGGTAGACGCCGATGCCCGGGGACACGTTGCCCCTGGGGCAGGCGGAGCCCGTACCCACATAGATAACGTTGGGGTCGGACTCGGCCACGGCGATGGCACCGACCGAGGCGACCGCGAAATGTTTGTCGGAGATGTTCTTCCAGCTTACTCCGGCGTCGGTAGTCTTCCACACCCCGCCACCTGTGGAGCCCATATAGTAGGTCTCGAAATCACCAACAACACCAGTGACCGCCGTCACCCGGCCGCCGCGGTAGGGACCGATGTTGCGGAACTTCATTGCCCGAGAGAACTGTTCATCGAAGGTCGGCTCCGGCTCGCTCTTGGTGCTCTCGGCGGCAAGGCTGGAACCGACACCGGCGATCAGCACACCCACAATCAGAATAGCGATACGTGCTCTCATCTGGTTCCCTCCTCGACTAGTAACCCTGGTGAGCTACAGAATTCACATTTGAGATTTGCGGAGCGCGCGGAACCTACTCTTGGTAGTCCGGCGGGCACCATTGTCAGAGTGCTATGGATTGTATCCCGGTTCAGATCGAGCTCAACTCCTCGAGCTCGGTAAAAGCCCTCTCCAGCTCGTCGACCAGGGGCTGGCAGCGTGGTGGTGCCTGTTGGCGGTAGATCTCGAGCAGCGTGCGGTAGTACCAGAGCTTGCCTTCACGGCCGCCGTGGAAGGCTTCCCAGAGATCCTCGCCCAGGATCCGGTAATCGCTGACCACCGAGCGGACGTTGTGGACCTTGTCGGCCAGTGAGACGAGTAGGGTCGATTCGTCGGCCTCGACCAGATGACCGAGATAGTTCCGCTTGCGTTCGATCCAGGGTGGCGGCGGACTCTCCAAGGAGTCCGTGCAGCCCTCGACGATCCGCGCGATCCGCGAGCCGAATCTGTGCTCGATCTCCTGCAGCGTGATCGAGCCGCGGCAGTCCTCAGGGGCATCGTGGAGTAGAGCGGCGATCGCTTCGTCCTCGTCCCCGCCGTTCTCCATCACCAGAGCAGCGACCGCGATCAG
>SBFI01000053.1 GCA_006227875.1 Acidobacteriota bacterium | reverse complement strand
CGTCGCCGGACAGCCGGCGCAGCTCGCCCGTTTCAGCTATCCCCGCCCGTCGAAGACACCCGAGGCTCCCGGCTGGCGGTGGCAGGTGAAACAGAGGCGAGGGCTGGCCGTCGAGGCCGCTCAGGGGAGCCCCGGGGTGGGCCCGGGGCCGGATCTGGGGTCCTGGGAGCACACGACCGCGTACATCCACGACCGGAGGACCGGCTATGTGCTGGTCGGAGGCGGCTTTCGACGGGTGGTGCTCTCACCCAGACCGTCGGCTCTGTGGCCGATGAGAGCCGAAGTGGAAGAGACAGGTCTGCTGGTTGAATGTCTGCCCGATGTCGGCGCGGGTACTTGGCCGGCGCTTCACTCCGCGTGGCTCTGTCCGGAGATCCAATCGGTCTTCGAGATGGGGTCGGTGGTGGAGCTGGGAAAGCTCCGGAGGACGACCCCCTCGGTAGCTGCCGATCCGGCGATGTTCAGCTCCAAGCAGCGGCTGCGGCGGCGCTCGGCTCCCCGTATTCTCGCCCGACCGGCGGCCTGAGTCGGTCCCGAGGCGGTCGAATACCCTGTGCTAGCATCGGCGTCGTGAACGCCGTACCCCCTCGCGACAGAAGGCCGCAACGCCTGGCCATGATCGCCGGCGACGGTATCGGGACGGATGTAACCGCCGAGGCCGTCAAGGTGCTCGATGCTGCCGCCGAGCGCTGGGATCTGCCCCTGGAGCTGGTGCATTTTCCGTGGAGCGCCGATCACTATCTGGAGACCGGTGTATCGCTGCCCGACGGTGCCCTCGAGGATCTGACGGAGAATTTCTCAGCCGTCTTTGTCGGGGCCTTTGGCGATCCGCGGGTGCCCGATATGAAGCATGCGGCCGACATTCTGCTCGGTATGCGTTTCAAGCTCGACCTGTACATCAATTTCCGGCCCATCAGACTCTATGACCAGCGGCTCTGTCCGCTGCGGAACAAGACGGTCGACGACATCGACTTCGTGGTTTTCAGAGAGAACACCGAGGGCGCCTACGTGGGTGCCGGTGGCAACCTCAAGAAGGGCACACCCGACGAGGTGGCGATCCAGGAGGAGATCTACACCTTCAAGGGTGTCGAGAGGATCATCCGGGCCGCCTTCGAGTATGCCGTATCCCACGACAAGACCAAGGTCTGTATGGCCGACAAGTCGAATGTCATGCGCTACGGTCACGATCTCTGGCAGCGTTGTTTCGCCGCCGTGGCCGCCGAGTATCCGCAGATCGAGGCCAGCCACTTGTTTGTGGATGCACTGACCATGCAGATGGTCCGCAAGCCGGAGATATTCGAAGTCATCGTGACGACCAACATGTTTGGCGACATCGTCACCGATCTAGGGGCGGCGCTGCAGGGAGGTCTGGGGGTAGCTGCCTCGGCCAACCTCCACCCGGGGCGACTGTCGCTCTTCGAGCCGGTTCACGGCTCGGCGCCAAAGTACACCGGCAGCGGCAAGGCCAATCCCATGGGCGCCCTGCTCTCGGTGGCCTTGCTGCTGGAGAACCTCGGTCACGAGACCGCGGCGATGGCCGTAGAAGATGCGGTCAAGATGGCGCTTCGAGACGGCGTCACCACATTCGACCTCGGTGGCCGCCACACGACGAGCGAGGTGGGCGATTTCGTGGCCAGCTCGGTTGCCGGTCAACCGGTGGGCGCGGCCTGACGAGCGAGCCTTTCCACCGTCGGATCACCGACGGAGTATCCAGATGACAGCCCCGGCAGCTCCATGGCAGCGCATCCTCGAGCGCTATCTGGAGTCGCTGCTGCTCGAGCGCGGTCTCGCACAGCAGACCATCGATAGCTATCGGCGGGATCTGAGACGGATGGGCGAAATGCTCGCGGAGGATGGGTTGGATCCCCTGGCCGCCGACCAGCAGGCGCTGGCCGGTTATCTCCGTCAATTGCGTCGGGCCGGCCTCGCACCGCGCTCGGTGGGTCGGGCGCTGGTCGCCATCCGCGGCTTCTTCGCCCATCTGGTGGAAGCGGGGGAGCGCAGCGACAACCCGGCGCTCAATCTGTCGCCACCGCGGCTGTGGAGCACGCTGCCAAGGGTGCTCTCCGAAGCAGAGGTCGAATCCCTATTGGCCGCGCCGGACCTTGAGACCCCGCTCGGGCTCAGGGACAAGGCTATGCTGGAGCTGCTCTATGCCACCGGGATGCGCGTCAGCGAGCTGACCGGTCTCTCGCTGCGCCAGCTGAGGTTGGATGCGGGCTTTATCCTGGTTACCGGCAAGGGCGGCAAGGAAAGAGTGATTCCCGTCGGCGACCAGGCGGAGAGTTGGCTGGGAAGATACCTCGACGAGTCGAGGCCCGTGCTGGCGAAGGGCCGCCACGAGCGGGTATTTGTCAACAACCGGGGCGGTCCGATCAGCCGGCAGGGTTTCTGGAAGAACCTCAGGAACTACGGTTCTGGAGTGGGGATACCCGAGCTCTCGCCGCATGTGCTTCGTCACAGCTTTGCCACCCACCTGCTCGAGCACGGCGCCGATCTCCGAGCTGTGCAGATGATGCTCGGACACTCCGACATCTCGACCACGCAGATCTACACCCACATCCACGCCCAGCGTCTGCGCTCGCTCTACGACCGCCATCATCCCCGTGCCAGATCCTGAAGAGGCCCCGCCGGCGTGAAGAGACTGCTTCGTGTGTGGGGTCGCTGGGTGCTGATGGTGGCTGTATTGGCGGTGCCGGCTCGCCCGGCTGTGGCCGAGCTGGTGCTGCTGGTGGGCGGACACGTGCTCAAGGTGGAGGGCTTCGCGCTGGATGGGGACCGGGTGCGATTCGAGCTTCCCTCGGGAGGCCAGCTGGAGCTCTCGCTGCTGCGTATCGAGCGCATCGTCGACGACGAGATCGAAGCCGAAGAGGTGCCCCTGCCCTCCGAGATTGCGCCCGGCATCATGCTCGGATTCGATGACAGCCACCCGGTTCCGGAGACCCCGTTTGGCGACCTCATCTACGCCACGGCACAGCGGTACGAGCTGAATCCGGAGCTGATCGCCGCCGTGGTGCGGGCGGAATCGGCATTCGACCCCCATGCCGTGTCGAGCAAGGGAGCCGTCGGGCTTCTACAACTCATGCCGGCAACCGGCGCCAGATATGGCGTCCAAGGTGATGCTCTTTTCGATCCGGCGCGCAATCTCGACGCCGGGGTCCGCTATCTCAAGTGGCTGAGCGAGCGCTTTGCGGGGGATCTGCCAAAGATGCTGGCCGGCTACAACGCCGGCGAAGGGACCGTCGAGCGCTACGACGGTGTCCCACCCTTCCGCGAGACCCGCGACTTCATCCGCCGGATCTACTCCTTTCTGGGCGTAGGTTCTTAGCTAGGGGTCGTGTAACGCATGACGACAAGGGTCTTGTCGTCCTCGGCCGACTGGCCGTCGGTGTGTCTTTTGAGGGCATCCAGCAAGCGGTCTCTTACCACCGCGGCGGTGGCCGCGTTGCCCTCCAGCGAACCGACGACGGCCTCGTAGCCAAACGGCTCGTCCTGGCTGTTGGTGGCCTCGATGAGCCCATCCGACAGCCAGACCACGACATCGTTGCCTTCGAGGTCGATGGTACGACTGCCGTAGTCCTCGCCCAGGGCGCCCAGCGGGTTGCCCGGCAGCAGGATCTCCTCTACTTTGCCGTCCCGGAGCAGATAGGTCGGCGGGTGGCCGGCGTTGGTGATGGCGATCTCCCCGCGGCGAAAGTCCACCACCGAGAGGGTCGCGGTGACAAAGAGCCGCTGTTCTCCCTCGGCCCTGATCATGGCGCTGAGCCGGCGGAAGACCTCGGCCGGCTCCTTGCCCTCCTGCACCAGGATGACCAGAGCCGCCTTGAGCATGGCCATTCGCAGACCGGTGGACAGCCCATGGCCGGACACATCGGCGATGACCACGACGATGCGGTTCTCGTCGAGCCGGAGAACATCGAAATAGTCGCCCCCGATGGCGGCGCTGGGTTCGAACAGGGTGGAGAAGTCGACGGTCTCGGTGGCGGGCAGATCGGTCGGTAGCAGGCTCTGTTGAAGGTCACGGGCGATCTTGAGCTCGTTTTCGAGGATCTCCTTCTGGGCGATCGCCAGAACCGACTGCTCGAGATTGGCGGCCATCTCGTTGAAAGAGCCCTGGAGCTCGCCCATCTGATCCCGGCGGCGCACCGGAATGCGGACGGCAAACTCACCCTGCCGCACCGCGTTGGTCGCCCGGCTGAGTCTGTTGACCGAGCGGCTGAGGGTGAAGATCATGTAGAAAGCCATGACGATGGCGACACCATAGATACTAGCCAGCAGCCCGGTGATGGCGATCAGGCTCGCCCAGACCGAGGTGTTGACCTCTGCCGAGGAGGAAAACAGGTAACGGTGGATGATGGGCAGGTTGCCGTTGAGCGAGGCCGCCATGTACTCGGAGAGCGTCGAGCCATCCGTCAGGTCACGCAGTGGTCCGGCGAGCTCACCCCACCAGATAAAGGGGCGCTGGAGCCGTGGGAGCCCCTCCGGCGGTACGCCAAAGAAGTCTTCTCGTCCCTCGAAGCCGCGTCTCGGTTTGAGCGGTAGCAGACTGTACTCTTTGCCGCCCAGGCTGACGCGGGTGACGTCGTCTTTGCGGGGGTCGTCGGCCCGCAGCAGCGACACCCAGACACCGCTCCGAGTCCTCAACGCCTCCTCGACGTCGGTCTCGAGGATGGCGAGCACACCGTGTTGTTTACCGGCGGCCGCTGCCGCCAGGGTTGGTGAGCCGTCGGGAAGCGCAACAAACGTAAAGGGCTCTTCGCTCTCGCTGTCCGTCAGCCAGGTCGGCCAATCGCGTGGAAGTCTCTTGTCGCCCGACACTCGCCGCCCGTTTCGATAGTGGGCATAGGCGAACCGCTCCTCCTCGTGCCGGCTGTCCCCGGCCTCTGTGGCAGCGAGTCGGGAGGAGGCCGCTTGCGACAGCTCCTGGTGGATCTCGTGTACGGCGTCGCGGTAGCGATGACCGAGAAAGTAGCCGGCCAGAAGATAGGCGTTCAGACCCAGCAGCAGAAGCAGCATGGGGATGGGAAGAAAACCGATGAGGAAATAGGAGAAGGCCAGACGGCGACCCACCCGCCAGAGAAACAGGTGCGCGACCTTCCACAGCAGCCAGAGAAGCAGCAGCAGAACGACCGCGGTCAGCAGTCCGTAGGCCGCCACCTCGACCAACGGCTGGCTGGCAGAGGGCAGCAGCGGAGCCGTGGAGAGCGCCACCACGGCAAAGACGACCGCGGCGGCCAGGACGGCAAGGAGGAGCCAACGAGATACTGGAATCTTGGCCATGGAATCGAGCAGACCGAACCTTCAGTCAGAAACTACGACCGACGGCGAAAGATGTTCCAAAACCGCCGGCAAGGAATGATTCGCGCTAAGATCCGGTTCTCATTTCAGATAGCAGGGACCGGATCTACAGCCATCATAACCTGCATTATCCATGAGCCCCCGGCACCACGCAGGTTGACACGAACAAGGAGGAAGTCCGGTGTCACGATTGCCCCGATTCCAGGAGCATTTGAAGACCGGTTTTACCGCCGAAGCGGTCAGTGCCGCCTATTTTAGAGCCTACGCGGAACGGGCGGAGAAGGCCGGCAAGACCAACCTTGCAGCCAGGTGGCGAGATCTGGCGGCAGAGAAGGACCGGCTGGCGGCGATCCAGCTCGAGGCGGCGGGCAAGGTCCACGACGAGGTGACCGCCTTGCGCGCGGCCTTGGCCGAGGAGAAGTACGAGAACGACGTTCTCTATCCTCGGATGATGCGGGACGTGGACGACCAGACCGCCGAAGTCTTTCGCCAAGTGGTCGCCGCCCAGCAGGAACAGGCGGCTGTTCTGGAGCAGCTGCAGGACGATCTGCAGTCCGCTGCGGGCGACATTTGAGCTCGATCCACGCTGCTTGTGGCTCCCAGGTGCTTGGGCTAGAGTTGCAGGCTGAGGTCGGCCCCGATGATCGGTGAATCTTGGATCACGACCCGCTTCGAGCAGCTCGAGGAGTGGGCGCAAAAGAACTCTTTCTGGCCGCTACCCTTTGGCACCGCGTGCTGCGCCATCGAGTTCATGAGCACTGTCTCGAGCCACTACGACATCTCTCGCTTCGGTTACGAGGTGGTTCGTTTCTCCCCTCGCCAGAGCGATGTGCTGCTGGTGGCCGGGACCATCACCGACAAGATGGGGCCGGTGCTGCAGAAGATCTACGAGCAAATGCCCGAACCGAAGTGGGTGGTGTCGATGGGCGCCTGTGCCTGCTCCGGCGGCTTCTATCGTGCTTACCACGTGATGCAGGGGATCGACGAGATCATCCCGGTGGACGTCTATGTTCCCGGGTGCCCGCCGAGCCCCGAAGGCCTGATGTACGGCATGCTCCAGCTCAAGGAAAAGGTCGATCGCGAGCGCCAGCAGCGGAACAAGGAGAGAACCTCGCATGCCGACAGTGACGGCGACACCGCCGCTGCTTGAACGCTACCCAGAGGGCAGCATCCTGCCCCAAGAGGGTCTCGACCAGCCCGCCTGGGTCGTGCGCCGGGAGATTCTCGAGGATCTGGCCCGGGATCTCCGGGATCATCCGGAGACCCGTTTTGATCTTCTGCTCGATCTGTGTGGTGTCGACTTTCCCGAGCGTAGCGAGCGCTTCGAGGCGGTCTATCACCTCTTCTCGGTTACCCGCAAAGAGCGTTTGCGGCTAAAGGTGCCGGTGAGCGAAGCCGAGCCGGTCCTGCCCTCCCTGGTCGATGTGTGGAAGGGGGCGAACTGGTTCGAGCGTGAGGCCTTTGACCTGTTTGGCCTGCGCTTCGAGGGTCACCCAAATCTGCGCCGCATTCTGACCCACGAGGGCTTTCAGGGACATCCGCTACGCAAGGACTACGACCCGGCCCGGCGCTGGGTGCTGACCGAGGACAAGGTTTACCGGCCGCGGCCACAGCAACCCGTCGAAGAGGAGGACGAAGATCTCTTCGAGCGGATGACCATCAACATCGGGCCTTCCCACCCGGCGATGCACGGCACGCTGCGGGTGGTGGCGACGCTGGATGGCGAGACCATCGATGCCAGCGAAGTGGAGATCGGTTATCTTCATCGCTGCTTCGAGAAGATGTCCGAGACCCACACCTGGCAGCAGGTGATCCCCTATACCGACCGTCTCAACTACTGCTCTTCCTTTATCAACAACGTCGCCTATTGCCGCACGGTCGAGCAGATGTTGGGGATCGAAGCCCCGCCTCGGGCGGTGTGGGCGCGGACCATCCTCTCCGAGTTCTCCCGCATCATGGACCACTGTGTCTGCAACGGCAGCGTGCTGGTGGACGCCGGGGCGCTGACCAACTTCTGGTACCTCTTCCAGCCCCGCGAGGAGATCTACGGTCTGCTCGAGGCCTGCTCGGGTGCGCGGCTGACCGTGGCCTACGGCCGGATCGGCGGGCTGGCGGCGGATCTGCCACCCGATTTCGAGGACCGCTGCCGCCGGCTGCTGGAGACCATCCCACCCTTCCTCGACGACGTGGACGCTCTCGTGGCCCACAACCGCATCTTTCTGGATCGCTCGGTAGGGGTGGCGGCGATCTCGGGCGAGGAAGCTGTCAACTGGGGCTGGACCGGCCCCTGTCTGCGGGCGTCGGGGGTGGGCTACGACGTGCGCAAGGCCTATCCTTACGATCTCTACGACACCGTCGAGTGGGAGATGCCGGTCTTTCAAGGTGGCGACGTCTACGACCGCTACCGGGTGCGGATGGCCGAGGCACGACAGTCGCTGGCCATCATCCGCCAGCTGCTGGACTCAGGAATGCCTGAAGGACCGGTCATGGTCGAGGACCCCCATGTGGCGCTGCCGTCCAAGGAAGCCGCCTACACCCAGATGGAGTCGATGATCTATCACTTCAAGCTGATCATGGACGGCATCCAGGTGCCGGCCGGCGAGTGCTACTCGATGGTCGAGGGTGCCAACGGCGAGCTGGGGTTCTACATCGTCAGCGACGGCTCGGGAAAGCCCTACCGGGTCAAGGTGCGGCCTCCCTGTTTTCCGATCTTCTCGACTTTTTCACGTCTTATCCGTGGCGGCACGGTCTCCGATGCCATCGTCACCCTGGGCGGACTCAATGTGATAGCCGGCGAGCTCGACCGATGAGCAGACCCCGGGAGCACCCGCGAGCGGTCGTGCCCTACAGGTACAGTCTCGGCGACAAGCTCTATCTGCCGTTGCTGGTCGGCCTCTGGGTGACCCTCAAGCATTTTGTTCGTAACCTCTGGACCCGGGGCAGCCAGGTGACGATCCAGTACCCCGAGCAGCGCCGCGACTACTCGCATCGTTATCGGGGGCAGCACATCCTCACCAGCCGGCCCGACGGGTCACTGCGCTGTGTCGCCTGTTTTCTGTGCGCCACGGCCTGTCCGGCCGATTGCATCCGTATCGAGGCCGGCGAGCAGCCGGACGTCAACATCGAAAAATACCCCGTGGTCTACGAGATCGACCTGTTGCGCTGCGTCTTCTGCGGCTATTGCGTCGATGCCTGCCCGGAAGAGGCCATCATCATGAGCAACAACTACGACATGGCCTTCTTCGACCGCGAGCAATCGATCGTCGCCATCGAAGATCTCCAGCGCCCCTTTGTTCTGGATCCCTCCCGGCTCGGCTACCGACCCAGCTACCCGGAGGAGGAGGCAAAGCGGGCCGAGATCCGGCAGGGTCTGTTCGATCTGGTGGAGGAGGCAAAGCACCGCCAGGGGGGGTCCGGCTCCGGCGCCCGGGCCGCATCTGTCTGAGGCTTTCTTCTAGCCTACGAGGTGATAATCTTCTGCAACCCCGGCGAGAGGGTCGGGGGAATCGAGTGAGAGGATCATGAGCACTGAGGTCAGCGAGAAGGGATCTTCACAGGATCGAGAAGTAACGCGCGAGAAGATGGACGAAGTGGTCATCCGCTTCGCCGGTGACTCGGGCGACGGGATGCAGCTCACCGGGGGGCAGTTCACCGCCACCTCAGCGCTGCTGGGCAACGATCTGGCGACGCTGCCGGACTACCCGGCAGAGATCCGCGCGCCAGCGGGCTCGCTGCCCGGAGTTTCGGCCTTCCAGGTCAGAATTGCCGACTACGACATTCACACCCCCGGCGACGCACCCGATGTGCTGATCGCCATGAACCCGGCGGCGCTCAAGAAGTCTCTGGTCGATCTGAAGCCAAACGGCATCATCATCGCCAACACCGACGAGTTCAACGATCGCAATCTGAAAAAGGCCGCCTACGATCAGAACCCGCTGGAGGATGGGAGCCTCGAGGGTTTTCGAGTCTATTCCGCCGACATCACCACCATGACCAGGCGGACGCTCGAGGACAGCGGGCTGGACGTCAAGACCCAGGACCGGTGCAAGAACTTCTTTGCCCTGGGGATGATCTACTGGCTGTTCAACCGGCCGCTCGAGACTACCTCCGAATGGCTGCAGCAGAAGTTCAAGAACCGCCCCGAGATCGCCGACGCCAACATCAAGGTGATGAAGGCGGGGTACAACTTCTGCGACATCACCGAGGTCTTTCAGGTTCGCTACGAGGTCGAGCCGGCGCCGCTCGAGCCGGGCACCTACCGCAACATAATGGGCAACACCGCCGTGGCCCTGGGGTTGGTCGCCGCCAGCCGGCGGAGCGGTCTGCCGCTGTTTCTGGGCTCCTACCCGATCACACCCGCCAGCGACATCCTCCACGACATGTCGCGGTTCAAGAACTACGGTGTCATCACCTATCAGGCCGAGGACGAGATCGCCGCCGTCTGCGCCGCCATCGGTGCCTCGTTTGGCGGCTCACTGGCGGTCACCACCACCAGTGGACCCGGTCTGGCGCTCAAATCGGAGGCCATCAATCTGGCAGTGATGGTCGAGCTGCCGATGATCATCGTCAATGTCCAGCGGGGTGGTCCCTCGACGGGGCTGCCGACCAAGACCGAGCAGTCCGATCTGTTACAGGCGATGTACGGTCGTAACGGCGACTCTCCCTTGCCGGTGCTGGCAGCCGCTTCACCGGCCGACTGCTTCAACGGCGCCTTGGAAGCCGCCCGTATAGCCACCCGGCACATGGTGCCGGTGATGCTGTTGAGCGATGGCTATATCGCCAACGGCTCCGAGCCCTGGCGACTGCCACGGGTCGAGGATCTACCCGATCTGCAGACCGATTTCTGGTCGGACCCGGAGACCTTCGAGCCCTTTCTCCGCGACCCGGACACCCTGGCACGGCCCTGGGCGATCCCGGGTACCCCGGGCTTGGAGCACCGGATCGGCGGGCTGGAGAAGGAGGATGTCTCCGGCAACGTCTCCTACGACCCGCTCAACCACGAGAAGATGACCGAGTATCGAATGGACAAGGTCGCCCGCATCGCCGACGACATTCCCGAGCTGGAGGTGACCGGCGACCAGACCGGCGACCTGCTGGTGTTGGGCTGGGGGAGCACCCTGGGAGCGATCACCGGCGCGGTCAAGGCGGCGCGTCGGGATGGGTTGAAGGTGGGGCAGGCCCATCTGCGCTACATCAACCCCTTTCCCAAGAATCTGGAAGAGGTCTTGTCCCGCTTCGAGCAGGTTCTGGTGCCGGAGATGAACACCGGGCAGATGGCTTTCTTGCTCCAGGGCCGTTTCTTGAAGCCGATCATCAGCTACACCAAGGTCCAGGGCAAGCCCTTCTTCCGCCCCGAGATCTACTACAAGATCAAAGAGATCCTGGAGCCATAGAGCGATGACCAGCAATACCGAGATACCTGTGCTCAAGAAGAAGGACTTCCAGTCCGACCAGGAGGTCCGGTGGTGCCCGGGCTGCGGCGATTACGCCATCCTGTCGGCCGTCCAGTCGGTGCTACCCGAGCTGGGGATTCCCAAGGAGAAGTTCGTGGTGGTGTCGGGAATCGGTTGTTCGAGCCGCTTCCCCTACTACATGGACACCTTTGGTTTTCATTCGATACATGGGCGGGCCCCGGCCATCGCCACCGGGATCAAGGTGGCGCGGCCCGATCTGGAGGTCTGGATCGCCACCGGTGACGGCGACGCCATGTCGATCGGCGGCAACCACCTGATCCACACGCTGCGCCGCAACGTCGGGGTCAAGATCGTCATGTTCAACAACCGGATCTACGGTCTGACCAAGGGGCAGTATTCACCGACCAGCGAGCTGGGCAAGCGCACCAAGTCGACCCCCTTCGGCTCGGTGGACAATCCCTTCAACCCGTTGTCGCTGGCCATCGGCTCGGGAGCCACCTTTGTGGCCCGCAGTGTCGACATCTTTGTCAAGCACTTGCAGGAAACGCTACGCCGCGCGGCTGCGCACGACGGCGCCGCCTACGTCGAGGTCTACCAGAACTGCAACATCTTCAACGACGGCGCCTTCCGCTACATGACCGAGAAGGACTCCAGGGATGACAACGTCGTCTATCTGGAGCACGGCAAACCATTGGTTTTCGGCAAAAAGGGCAACAAGGGGATCCGTCTCAGCGGCACCCGGCTCGAGGTGATCGAGCTCGTCGGTCATCTGGGACCCGAGAACTGTCTGGTCTGGGACGAGGACGAGCCCAACCCGGCCATTGCCTTCATGCTGGCGCAGATGGGGCCACCCGATTTCCCGACCCCGGTCGGTGTCTTTCGCGCGGTCGAGGCTCCCCGCTATCACGAAGGGGTGAGCCGTCAGATCGAGGAGCAGATCGAGACGCGTGGCCAGGGCTCGCTGGAGGATCTGATCTACTCGGGCGAGCTGTGGACAGTGGGGGAGGGTGGCAAGATCACCGGTGGTCGCAGCTAGACTACAAATAGACAGACCGCAGATTACCCCGCTTCCTCGGTAGTGGATACGAGGTAAGTCCGCTCACCCACTACCTCGGGATCGAGCGAGAACTCGTAGAGCTCCAGTCCGCCAAAGAGCGCCCGGACACGCTCGCATCCGGCCTGCTGCAGCCGGGCGGCGTGCGCTATAGCCGTCCCACCGTCATCGTCGAAGAGCACAACATCGACATCCTCGGGTGGCTGCCACGAGTCGTCGGGCAGCGGTATTGCGCCCTCCAGGGCGCGGTCCCCCGGTCGATCCCGGACATCGACCAGTAGCGGCGCTCGGTCTTCGCGCAACCGACGAAAAAGAGCAAAAGGGGAGATCTCGAGCAGCGGATCGAATTGGACCACCGGTTTGCCGTCGTCACGATAGGTCGTCGGCATCCGGCTACCCCAGTCGCGTATCGTGGGCCGCCCACACCAAGCCGGAGGCCAGCTTGGGAAGAAAACGGGTCGATTTTGGCGGCAGCAGATCTCCCTCGGCGACCGCGTCGGCAAAGCCCTGGGCCGACATCGGTGGCAGCCAGAAACCGGCGGCAAACTCCCCGCTCTCGAGCTCGGCAAACAGGTGTTCGGGGTCGGAGCGGTAGACCACCGTGCCGTCGGTGGCGGCGCTGGCCGTCAGACCGAGAGCGGAGAACAGAGCGCCATGGAGCAGGCTGACGGCGAGCCCACGGGCGCCGGCGGGGAGATCGGCCGGGGCCGCCGCGGGGTCCAGGATCCAGATCTCGGCTGCCCGTCCCCGCTCCCGGACCCCCAGAGCCGGTTGCGGGGACTCAGCTACCGCGGTGGCCAGCTGGTGGCCGGTGTCGCCGCTCCAGACTCGACGGGAGAGCACCCAGGCGTCCACCTCTCCGAGCGGGCCCATCTCGGGCAGGCCCCGGTGGATGGGGTCGATGGTGAGACCGGTCGACGACAGGCTGGTGATCACCGACAACTTGGCGGCGGCAGGGGTGCCGGGTTGGGCGTCGGTCTCGCCGGCAAAGCGACGCGCCACCTCCCAGCGATGATGGCCGTCGGCGATGACGGCGGTCGAAGAGCGCAGCAGCTCCCGGTAGCGCTCGACCCTCTCCGGCTCGTCCATCCGGTAGACGAGGTGTCGGTGGCCGGCCGCGTCGCGGTGATCGACCAGAGCGGCGAGCCGCTCGACATCCTCGGCCAGTAGCTTGTCGAGCTCACCGCCGTCGTCGCTCAGCACCAGGATGGGCTCGAGATCCACGCCAGCCCCAGCCGCTCGTCGACGGTCTTGGCAACGGTCTGCTCGTGGGGGCGGATGACCCCGCTCGCGGGCTCCTCGAGACCGATCAGCGCACCGAGGCCGAGCCGCCTGGCACCCCCTGGGGCGAGCTCGATGGCGTAGGGGTAGAGCGATGGCCCGGCGTCCTGCTGTATGACCCCGTTCGTCTGCCACTCCTCGTGCAGCCGGGCGGCCCGCCGGTGTGGATCCTCCTCCCCACCGCCCAGCGGGCGGACCAGATGGGCAAAGTGGTTCTCGTCGGCGTGGAGCCGGTCCCTGAGGGTCTCATCAATCTGGTCGTAGGGGGGTCCCGCCCGGCTGCCGGCTAGGATAGGGTCGGTCTGGTAACGGAGCCCCTGAAAGGCAAAGATATCCATGGCGTGACCGGGCGGCTATTCTAACCCGGGAAGGGAGACGAGCTTGGAAGAGCAGATGGAGACAGAAGAGATCCCTAACGGCGGCTGGTGGCAATCGCTGCGGAGATGGTGGGTATTGATTCTTGTGGTGATCACCGCGCTGGTCCTGTGGGCGGCCTACCAGTGGCTGACGCTGCCGGCGGTGGCCGAGCTGGCGGACCGGGACCCCACCACCACCGCCTTTATCGAGCGCTATCGCGAGCTCCGACGGCAGGTGGGTGAGAAGGACACCATTGCCCAGACCTGGCTCGAGTACGACCGCATCTCGCCCCATCTCAAACGCGCGGTATTGGTGGCCGAGGATATCGACTTCTTCTCCCACCAGGGTTTTGCCACCGAGGAGGTCGAGCAGGCGGTGCGGGACGCCGTGCGCGAGCGGGAATTCCCCCGTGGGGCCTCGACCATCACCCAGCAGCTGGCCAAGAATCTCTGGCTCTCGCCCGAGCGGAGTTTCTGGCGCAAGATCGAGGAGGCGCTCCTGACCCGGCAGTTGGAGCGCCACCTCGACAAACGGCGGATCTTCGAGATCTATCTCAATGTCGTCGAGTTCGGACCGGGGATCTATGGCGCCGAGGCCGCCAGCCGCGCCTATTTCGACAAGTCGGCCGCCGACCTCACCGAGCGCCAGGCGGCCGAGCTGGCGGCTATCCTGCCGCGACCCAGCCGCTGGCACCCGCGGGCCAGCAGCCGCGCCTACCGCCAGCGGGTGGCCACCATCGAGCGGCGGATGGAGAAGGCGGAGTGGCTGTGGAAAGTGATCTGAAGAGGGCTTGAGGGCTTGAGGGCGTGGGGGCTTGAGGCTCCCCCACCCTGCCAAGTCCCGAGGACCCATCGCTTGGACCCGAGGCCGGCCGTTGTCTTTCCTCAAGCCCTCGTGCCCCCAAGCCCTCAGGGAGGGTGGGGGGAAAGAAAAAGGACCGGCCCGAAGGCCGGCCCCTGCTGAGTGGAGAAGGGCTAGAGAGGTTAACCCTATCCGTTGTTCTTGCCGGGGTTGCCGGGGCCGGTGCCGTCGGGCTCGTCGTTGCTGTTGTTGGGATCACCCTGGTTGGAGTTGGCGGGATCGCAGCCCTCGCTGCCGTCACCCACACCCTGGTCGCAGTCGATATTGCCGGCGCCGCTGGGGTTGGGCGTGCCTTCCGGCCAGGTCACGAACAGACCGTCCAGCCAGAGGATGTCGTGGTCGTAGAGGGTGGGGTCGAAGGAGCCCCAGGTATAAGCCACCGAGTCGGCCACGCCACTGCGTCCCCGGCTGCGGATGCCAAAGGCCAGCTCGTAGCCGTACTCCGCGGTGGTCTTGCCGAAGTAGTAGTCGTAGGCGTTGTGCCAGGCATCCCGGAGCGGCAGGTGGTCGATATACATCGGCACCAGCATCTCGGTCAGCTCGCCGTGGGCAATCGGGTCGTAGTCCGCGAGATAGACCCGGGTGCCCGCCGCGGCGCCGCCGTGCATGTCGGTGTAGAAGGACATCATGCCGGTGGCGATAGCGTGCATGTCGGCCACGGTGCGCTTCTGCAGCGACTTGTGCAGTGCATCCATCAGATTGGGGATGAGGATGGTGGTGATGAGACCGATCAGAGCGACAATCAGGAGGAGCTCGATGAAGCTGAAACCGGCGGATGAGCGAGTTCGTTTTCTCATGGCAACTCTCCTCTCGCGCAAATAGAAAGCAACCCGTGTGCCAACCGGGCAGTTGGATGGCCGACTTCAAAAACACTGCAATTCAGGGGTTTTTGCATAAGTCTCTTGGAAAGAAGTGGCTGATTGTGAAAAAAGGGTGAAAAAGCGGTGCGTCAATCTCCGAAAAAACGGCTACGGGGATGACAAAATCTTGGAAGAACTGGCGCAAGGAAGTGGCCGGCCTCGGTGCCGGCCAGAAAGGTCTCGAGATCGTGGCTTCCCACCACATATACTCCACCGATGCCTACGAGTCCCAAGGTGACCGCCCGAAGGCGTCGGGTGGCGGCACCCGGCGAGCCGCCCACCCTGGCGCGATTCCTCCTCGATCAGCTCTATGAGGCAGGGGTGGACACCATCTTTGGCATCCCCGGCGACTTCATCCTCCAGCTCAGCCGGGTCATCGAGGAGGACCCCAGACACCGTTTTCTCACCCTGTCGCACGAGCCCGGGGTAGGATTTGCGGCCAGCGGCGCCGCCCGCGGCGAGCAGGGTCTGGGGGTGGCCTGTGTGACCTATGGGGCCGGAGCCCTCAACATGGTCAACCCGATTGCCGCGGCCTACGCCGAGAAGACCCCGGTGCTGGTGCTTACCGGTGGTCCGGGGCAGGACGAACGGTCCCACGGCATCCTCCTCCACCATCAGGTCAAGAGCTTCGACTCGCAGCGGCGGGTCTTCGAGGAGGTCACCCAGTATCAGGCCGTGCTCGACGACGCGGAGACCGCGGCCGACCAGATCCGCTACGCCATCGATGTCTGTCGACTCTTCTCGCGGCCGGTCTATCTGGAGGTGCCGAGGGACATGGTCGGGACCGAGGTCCGGGTTGGTCGGGCGCGGGTGCTGTCGGTGCCGAGCAGACCCGACGCGACGACGGAGGCGGCGGAGGAGATCGTGGGGATGCTCTCTGCGGCGCGGTCGCCGGTCCTGGTGGTCGGTGTCGAGGTGCATCGCCAGCGTCTGGCGGGCCGCATCGTCGAATTGGCGGAGAGGCTCAACATTCCGGTGGTCACTACCTTTATGGCGCGCGGGGCGTTTCCCGACGACCACCCGCAGTATGCCGGGACCTATCTGGGACCCGCCTCCCCACCCGGTGTCCGGCAGCTGGTGGAGGAGTCCGACTGCCTCTTGCTGTTGGGAGTCCTTTTGTCGGACACCAATATGGGTGTTCGCCTGAGCGCCATCGATCCCCGACGGATGGTCCTGGCTGTCTCACGCTGTGTCGAGATCGGCTACCATCGCTACCAGGATATTCCGCTCGACAGCCTGGTTGGAGAGCTGCTTGTGGCTGCTGAGGGTCCGGCTCGGGAATGCCCCCATCAGTGGGCCGGGCGACCGAGCTTCGAGCGTGCCGGCGTCGAACCTGCAGCGGGGTCGGTTCGGGTGGCGGCGATGGTCGCCGAGCTCAACCGGTTCTTCTCCGAGCAGGGGGAGATGCCGCTGGTCACCGATACCGGAGATTGTCTGTTCTGCTCGCATGAGCTCGATACACAACTGGTGCTCTCCTCGGCCTACTACGCCACCATGGGCTTCGGGGTGCCGGCGGCTATGGGATTCGAGGCCACCGGCGGGGAACGACCGCTCGTTCTGGTGGGTGACGGGGGCTTCCAGATGACGGGATGGGAGCTGGTCAACGCACCCCAGTGGAGGGTGGCGCCGATCGTGGTGGTGATGAACAACGGCTCCTGGGAGATGCTCCAGTCCTTTATGCCCAGCGGCTACAACGAGTTGGTGGACGGGCGTTACGCCGAGCTGGCAAGGCTATGGGGATTCCGCGGCTGGTACACACCGACGGCCGAAGACTTCCGACGGGCGCTGGCGGAGGCCCACGGGCATGACGGACCGTGCCTGATCGAGGTACCGCTGGCCCGCGGTGACATCTCCCGCACCCTGGCCACCTTTACCCGCAGCGTGGGGACCACACCGCCCCCGCCCGAGTAGTGGCATGGAGAAGCGACCCGGTACCAAGGAAGAGTCGAGGTTGGCGAGCCTGCCGGGGTTCGCCCGTGGGGTGATAGAGAAGGTGCAGAGCGACCGTCTGGCCGCCGAGTCGGCCCGCATCGCTTTCTACTTTTTTCTGTCGCTCTTTCCCTTTATTCTGGTTCTCTTCTCGCTCACCGGCTATTTCGGTCGCGAGGCGGCCTTTCACTGGGTGATGGGACAGCTCGAAGCCACCATGCCGCAGGCGGCCTCGCATACGGTAGTGGAGTTTGTCCGGCAGATGACCGCCGGCCCCGGGGCGGGGGCTCTATCCCTCAGCCTCCTGCTCATTCTGTGGTCGGCGTCGAACATTTTTGCGGCCCTGGCCGATGGCCTCAATCACGCCTATCGTGTCGAGCAGCGCCATCGTTGGTGGAAAAAGCGGGTTCTGTCGCTGCTTTTGATGGCCCTGACCGCCTTGGCCCTGTTTGGCGTCTCGGTCGTGGTCCTGGCGGGTCCGGAGATTGCGACCACCCTCGGCCTTCGACAGCCGGCGAGACTCCTCCTACGCTGGCCGCTGATCTTTGCGCTGTCGGTCTGTCTGATGTGGTTGAGCTACTACTTGCTCCCCAACCACGATCAGAGCCGCGCCAAGAGGAGAATTCTGGTCGGCGCCATGGTGGGCACTACCCTCTGGGTCTCGGTGACGATGCTGTTTAGGCTCTATGTCGCCAACTTCGCCCGCTTCACGGTGGTTTATGGTGTCGTCGGCGGGGTCGTGATTCTGCTCATCTGGTTCTATCTGACGGCCCTCTCCATCCTCGTCGGTGGTGAAGTGGCGGCCGCTCTCGAACGCCGCTCACCCAAGGTCAAGGGCCGCCAGGCGGACCGGTTTAAGAGTCGTCGGGGGATAGCTCGGCGAGCTCCTTCTCCAACTCCTTGAGTCTCGTCTCCAGCTCCTCCAATCGCTCCTGCAGCTCGCTGCGCCCGCTCCAGTACTTCTCGATCCGCTCCTTGAAATGCGGGCTGGCGAGCTGTTCGTTGAGATGCGTCATCGCCTCGTTGAGAGTCGTCGGATCGATCTCGATCACGTGGTGGAGCTGCTCGGGTGTCAGCCGCTCGTGGCCTTCGTGGTCCTCGCCAAGGGTTATCAACCGGCGGACATCGACCTGGGCGCGTTCCTGCTCCTCGAGCACCGCGCCGAGGGTCATGACCTTGCCGTCGCGCCAGGTCTCCAGATCGATGGCATCCCCCTCCTCGTGAGCGCGGATCCTGCGTGCCAAATCGAATGACCGCCGGACCGGCTCACCGTCGACAGCAGTGATGATGTCGCCGGTCTGTATGCCGGCTTTGGCAGCGGGACTCTCTTCGTTGACACTGGAGATCATGACCCCGGCGCTCTCGGGTACACCGAAGTGGGTGCGCAGCTCCGGTGTCAGATCCAGCAACTGCACCCCCAGGTAGGTGTGCCAGCCCGACAAGGCCACACTGATCGGACCTACCTGCCCGGCTCTTACCGAGACCACGCGGTGGTGTCTGATGTCCTCGTCCTCATGCTGGGGGCTTGCCTGCACAGCCGTGGGCACAATCAGCAGCAGTAGGGCGGCGAGAATGGGAAGCCCAACCAACCGCTGGGAGGGCTGGGCGATATTGGCTGTCTGTGGCCGTGTCATCGTTGTTCTCCTCGATGGATGGTCTACTGTGTTCTGGTCTCTGTGGCCAAGCGCGGATCCATCGGCAGGGCCGGAGCCAGCGGCACCGGCCTTTCCACGGATGTCAGATCCAGCACCAGATCGATCTGGTCGGTGCTGCCGAGGTACACCACTGGGCGCTCCTGCTCGGCCTGGCTCTTGAGACGGGCCAGATCCTGGCGCAGGCTCTCATGCTCGCTGCGTAGCTCGGCGGCTCGACTGGCACGCTCGCCGGCGGCCTGTTGCTGCTCGACGCGAAGACCACCGATGAGCAGGGCGACGAGCAGCAGGGCGGCGGCAACCGCCCAACCGACGGCGCCCGGTCTGGGTGTGCGTCGAGGGCGCCCCTCGAGCTCTGCCAGCACCCGGCCGGTGAAGTCGTCCGAGGCCCGGACCCGGGGAAGACCCTGGAGCAGCTCGTCGAGAGGGTCGGGGTTATGCGGATTGCTCACGGTTGACCTCCGTTCCAATAGGGCTCGAGTGCCTCGCGCAGCAGCTGACGGCCGCGATGGACCCGGGATTTGACGGTGCCCTCGCGACAGCCCACCAGCTCGGCGATGTCCCGGTAGGACCAGCCCTCGACTTGCGAAAGCACCACCGGTGTGCGGTAACGCAGAGGCAAGCCCAGCACCGCCTCGTTGAGCTGGTCACCGAGCTCCCGGTTGAGCAGGCGTGCCTGTTGAGCCGGCTCGGTGTGATGACCGTTGGGCGGCAGCAGAACCGCCCGCAGTATCTGCCAGCGCCGGGTGCGGCGCCCCTGGCTGTGCACGAGGTTGGTGGCGATACGGAAGAGATAGGCCCCGAGCTTCCCCTCTTCGGAGTAGCCGGCCCCACGCTCGTAGAGACGGAGAAAGGTCTCCTGGGCCACATCCTCCGCCCGGTCTCGGTCTCCCGTCAGCCGGCACAGGTAGTTGACCAGCGAATCCTTGTGGCGGTCGACCAGCAGCGCGAAAGCATCGGTGTCACCCTCCCGGGCCCGGGCGAACAGCTGGCTGTCGGTCAGGCTCTCGTCTGGCATCTCCTCGGCCTTTCACTCTATTTAACGCTCGGGGGAGGAGAAAGTTCCCGTGGATAGTGTCGAGTTTCACTAGGAAATCATTGGCCCCATGCTAGCATCGCCCCGGTGTCGACAGGCCTGAAAAAGACGTCCTTGCGTGCTGCAAGATGGCCGGGAGCGGGACTCCTGATCCTACTCCTGGTTGTCATTTGTATTACACCGGCCGGGGCTGCAGACGATGTCGACGAGATTCGCGACCTGGCCGAGTCGGGTCGGACCTACGAGGCTCTGTCGAGGTTGGAGCCGCTGCTCGAAGCCGAGCCCGATTGGGCCGAAGGCCTGCTGTTGAAGGGGACCCTGCTCACCCGGTTGGGTCGGGTCGATGAAGCCAAGGAGATCTTCCTCGGCTTGGTCAAATCGTCACCGGAGCTGCCGGAGCCCTACATCAATCTGGCCGCCCTCTATGCCAGCGCTGGAGACTACGACCGGGCGGTGAGGATCCTCAAGCGAGCCCTCGCCACCCACCCCAGCTACCTGGCCGCCTACGAGAACCTCACCAAGGTCTATGGCAAGCTCGCCAGTGAGGCCTATCGCCGGGCCCTCGGTGACGAGGCCGAAACCGACGAGGAGGCGGTCGAGTTGGTGCTTGTCGAGCAGATATACCCACGGGCGACGCCGGCGACCGAGGTGGCGACGGCCGACGAGGCTCAGCCGGCCGAGCCGGCGCCAGCCGTGGATTCTCTTGCTGCAGATGTGTTTGTCCCGCAACCCGAGCATCCGACCGGTGGGGACCTACCCGTCGGGGTGGTGTCGCCCGCGGTCGCGGAGGCCGACGAAATCTTCATCCCGGTCGAGGAGGCGACGACCGTAGAGATCCAGGCCGGGGCCGAGCCGGCGACGGATGCCGACCGCGGAGCACAAACGGCACCCGATCTCGGCCTGGTTCCCGAGATGATCGACGAGTGGGCGCTGGCGTGGACCGAGCAGAACGTGGAGGACTATCTCGGCTACTACTCCCGTGAGTTCGCACCGACGAACGGCCTGAGCCTCGAGGGGTGGGAGGTGATGCGCCGTGGACGGCTAACCGGTCCCGGGTTCATCTCCATCTCGGTCGAGGACCTGGAAGTGGAAGAGGAAGGCCCGGGCAAAGCCGAGGCGCGTTTTATCCAGCTCTACGAGTCCAATGTCCTGCAGGACTCCTGCGTCAAGTTGCTGTCGTTGGTATGGGAGGACGGCGGGTGGAAGATTGCCGCCGAGCACATCGATGAGTAGTCCGTCGGGCCGAGCACAGAGAACGCTGTGCTGGCTCCTGGCCCTCGGCAGCCTGTTGTGGTGGCTCCCCGTGGCGACCGGTGACGAGCCACCGGTGCTCTTTCCGGCCAGCGAGTTACAAAGTGCGCCGTCATCGGAAGGTCGGCTGGTGCGCAGTCTGCTGGGGGTCGAGAGCGGTCGCCTCGACGAGGCCCTGCGTGAAGCTGCCGAGCTCATCGAAGACCAGCCCGACTTCAAGCTGGCCCATCTGATCTATGGCGACGTGCTGACCGCCCTCGCCGGCCGGCCAACGCGGTTTGCCCATGCCGCGCCGGCCGGGGTGGCCAGTGGGATGCGCAGCGAGGCACGCGCTCGTCTCCGGGGCTATCTCGAGGCCCCGCCGGTTGGCGCCGTGCCGGATCAGCTGCTGCGACTGCCGGCTGATGTGGAACAGGTGATCCTCATCGATCTCGAGGCATTTCGCCTCTACGTGCTGGCGCATGAGGATGGAGGGCTCAGCAGAGTCGGCGACTACTACGCTTCGATCGGCATGGGTGGCACCGACAAGCGACGGGAGGGAGACGAGAAGACCCCGGTGGGGGTCTACACCGTTACCGCGTACCTGCCCGACGAGCGGCTTGCCGATCTGTATGGGATTGGTGCCTTTCCCATCAGCTACCCGAACAACTGGGATCTCTTTCAGGGCCGCACCGGAAGCGGCATCTGGATCCACGGTACCGAATGGTCGACCTACAGCCGGCCGCCCCTGTCGAGCCGCGGCTGTGTCACCCTGGCAAACGAGCACTTCGTGGACCTCCGGCGTCGGGTAGAGGTGGGCAAGACTCCGGTCGTCGTTGCCCGAGAGATCCGGTGGGTAATGCCCGGTGAGGTCGAAGAACGGCGTCTAGAGCTCCTGGCGGCCGTCGAGCAGTGGCGACAGGACTGGGAGAGCCTCGATACGGATCGCTATCTGCGCCACTATGCCGAGGATTTCCGCTCCGCGGACATGGAGCGAGAGGAGTTCTTCGCCCACAAACGACGGGTGAACTCCCAGAAGCGATTCATCCGTGTCGAGCTCGGTGAGGTCGGAGCCTACGAGTACCCCGGAGAGGACGACCTGTTCATGGTCGAGTTCCGCCAGGTCTACGACAGCAGCAACTATTCGTCGCTGGACACCAAGCAGCAGTTCTGGCGTCGACAGGCCGACGGGTGGGAGATCGTCCACGAGGGAAACGTGGACTAGGCCCGCGCCCAGACCACGGCGTCGGGGTCCCCGATCGAAGTCCGCAGCTCGATAAGACCATCATAGGCGAGTTGTTCCGGACGCTCGTTGATGATCTCGTGGAGTCCCTCGGCCTCGACCTCATCGGTTTTTTCGGTGCTGAAGATCCCCACCCATTGGTTGCGCCCGCTCTGTTTGGCCACATAGAGGGCACGATCGGCGATGCCGACCACTTGCTCCCAGTGGACGAACTTGGGCTGGGTGGGAATAAACGGGAAAGCCGCGAAGCCGATCGAGCAGGTGAGCGAAACGGTCCGCCGCGAGCCGACCTCGAATTTGTGGTCGACGACGGCTTGACGGATTCTCTCAGCCAGACCTTCGGCCACCTCCTGTTCGGTACTGCGGCCGACCACCAAGAACTCGTCACCGCCCCAGCGGATCAGGGTGTCGGACTCCCGGCAGGCGTTGCTGAGAATGTTCCGCACTTGGACGAGAACCAGATCACCGGCCGCGTGGCCGTGGATGTCGTTGATCTGCTTGAAGCCGTCGAGGTCGAACAGCAAGAAGAGAAGATCGGGCTTGACCGAGGAGTCGTCGATCTTGCCGGCAAGCAGCCGGGTGTAGAAACGGTCGACCTGAGCGATGTCGGTATGGATGCTGGTCAGCAGATAGCGTCGGTTGCGCAGGCCGGTAAGGGCATCGGTATAGCTCGCCTCCTCCAGCTTCTTGTTCATGAACTGGAGGGCATCGTTCTTCTCGGCCAGCTCCTTGGTTCTGTTTTGAACGTCGCGCTCGAGCTCGGAGCGATGGCGGGCCTCTTCCTGCCGCTGACGCCGCTGGCCCCTGAGATAGGAGAAGGCCAGGTAGAAGGTGGCCACCAGATAGGTGCCGTAGGCCCACTTGGTTCTCCAGGGCGGTGGCACGACGTCGACTCGCAGACTAGGCCCACGCGAGTTCCACGTGCCGTCGTTGTTGGAGCCCCGGACCCTGAAGACATAGCTACCGGCATCGAGATTGGTGTAGGTGGCTCGCCTGAGGGTTCCGACCTCGTTCCAACCCGAATCGAAACCCTCGAGCATGTAGGCGTAGCGATTCTTCTCCGGGGCCGTGTAGTCGAGCGCTGCGAATTCGAACGACACCACGTGGTCACGATGAGTCAACTTGATCCGATCGAGCTCGGAGATGGGAAGCGGCAGCTCGGCCGGCTGGTTGGCCTTTAGGAAGCCGGTCAACACCACTGGCGGGACAAAGGTGTTCTTGCCGATATTGGCCGGGTAGAAGGAGTTGAAGCCCTGGTTGCCACCGAAGAACAGCTCTCCCGATGAATGCCGGTAGGCGGCGCCGCGATTGAACTCGTTGCTCTGGAGACCGTGAGAGACATCGAAGTTCTTGAAGATCTCTCCCTCCGGCTCGAAGCGAGAGATGCCTTTGTTGCTGCTCATCCAGAGGTTGCCCTCCGCGTCCCCCAGGATGGCGAAGATCGAGTTGTTGGGGAGACCCTCCCTTTCGGTGTAGCGCTTGAAGAATCCCTGATGCATCGACCGCAACCCCGACTCCCATCGGTTCAGGCCGCTGGGGGTGCCGATCCACAATACTCCCTGATCATCTTCATATAGCGAGTAGATGGTGTCGCTGGAGAGGCTCCGCAGGTTTGTCGGGTCGTGGCGGAAGTGGGTAAACCCGCCCGTGTTGCGATCGAAGCGGTTGAGACCGCCGCTCTCCGTGCCCACCCACAGGATTCCCGAGCGCTCTTCGAAGAGAGCCGTCACCCGATTGTCGCTCAGGCTGGTGGGGTTCTCGGGATCGTGAGAGTAGTGGATAAAAGTTCCGGTCTGACGGTCGAGCCGGTTGAGGCCCCCGTCGACGGTCCCCAGCCACAGATAGCCGTCGCTTCCGTCCAGAATGGTGGTGATGCCGTTGCGGCTCAAGCTGGTTGGATCACCGGCGACCTCTTCGAAGCGTCGAAACTCCTCGGTGTCGGCGTCGAACCGATTCAGGCCCGCCGTAAGGGTCCCAACCCACAGCATCCCCTCGCGATCGACATGCAGCGATGTCACCCGGTCGTCGCTCAGGCTCCCGGGATCGTATCGACGATGACGAAAAGTGGTGAACGATCTTGTCGACCGGTCCAACCGGCTGACACCACCGCCATAGGTGCCGACGATGGGGGAGCCACCGGCGCCCTCGGCAAAAGCGACAACGATGTTACTGCTCAGCTTCGCCCTGTCGGACGGATCTGCCCGGTAGCTCGAAAAGAAGCCGGCGCGAGGGCTCCACCGATTGAGGCCGCCGCCCTCGGTTCCGATCCACAGCACCCCGCCGCGGTCTTGGAGCATCGAGACGACACGGTTATCGCTCAGGCTGGTCAAGTCACCGACACGATTCTGGTAGCGGTCGAATGTGCGCGTGTCGGGTTTCCACTCGTTGAGACCGTTGTCGGTGCCGATCCAGAGAGTCTCCTGATCGTCCTGGAAAAGGGCGCGAACGCTGTTCGAGCTGAGACTTGTCGGGTCTTCGGGATCGTGCAGGTATTGCTCCCACTCGTTGCTGGACGGGGGTAGGCGATAAAGTCCTTGGTCGAAGGTCCCCACCCACATCGCACCGTCCGCGGTCTCGAAGACCGATTGGATGCGCGCGGTGTCGAGGCCGCCGGTGACATCACCGGCGTCGCGGTAATGGACAAAGCCGCTGGTCTCGGCATCGTAACGGTCGAGTCCACCCCCATCCGTGCCGATCCAAAGCTGGCCGTCGTGGTCGCTGTAGATCGCTCGGATCTTGTCGTTGGCCAGGCTCCGTGGTTGGGCGGGGTCGTGGGAAAAACGGGAAAAGCTCCCGGACTCGGAATCGAAGACGTTGAGGCCTCCGCCGTCGGTTCCCACCCAGATATGGCCGTTCCGATCGAGGTGGAGCTCCCGGATGCGGTCGTTCGACAGACTGGCCGGATCGGTCGGGTCGTGTCGATAGTGGGTAAACGTGTCTTCGGACCTGTCCCAGCGGTTGAGACCACCACCCATGGTGCCGATCCACAGATCGCCCTCCTCGTCTTCGAGGATCGAGTACACAAAGCTGTTGGAGATCGACTCGGGCAGGAAGGGATCGTGGCGATAGTGGGTGAACTCGTAGCCGTCGAATCGATTCAAACCGTCCTGGGTTCCGAACCACATGAACCCATGATGATCCTGGTGGACGGCGAAGACATCCGCCTGGGAGAGACCGTGGTCACTCGAGAGCCTGTCAAAACGAATGTTCTTCTCCTGAGCCAGGACCAGCGCAGGAGCCGTGAGGCAGGCAACGGCGAGCAGCAGCGCCACGCGACTCGGAAGTTTCGATCTGCAGGGTTTTGGAGGCCGTGACATGTAGCGATCGATCTGAACAGTCCACCACCGACACCTCCACCCTGGAGGCATCGCGCCAATATCCGAGTACGTTAGCAGACGTCTAACCCGGCTGGCTGTGAAGAAATCGTCCCTAGCCGGTTGCCATCAGCGCGGCGACTCGACGTCGGTAGGTGGGTGCCGTGACGCCAAGCAGGGCCGATCCGGTCTTTACATCGCGGGGAAACCGCGTGACGATCTCGTTGAGCAGCACCTGTTCGACGGCCAGCAACAGGTCCCTTCCGTCCACATCGGGGCAGCGCACGAGATCGGTCAGAATGGGTCGAACCTCGGCCCACGTGCCCATCCGTGGAGCCAGCCCGGCCTTGACCTGGCTGCCGGCCCTGCGTAGACGACGGCGAAATGTGGTCTCCGGGATGCCGACGATGGCCGCTCCCCGACGAGCCACGCCATCGGCCGCCGCATCGGCCTCCAGAATCAGATCCTCGCTGAGCCACCTCCCCAGCGGCGCCACCAGCCGGTCGGGGCCCCCTACCGCCGCCTCGATCTGGCGACGCAGACTGGCGCGCAGCCGGGCCATGAGCTCCTCGAATGAGAGCTGTGGCACCTGTGGCTGTGGGCTGGTCGCACCCTCTGCGGGTGGTGCGCCACCGCCAAGACTTCCGGGTTCCGCCGCCAGCTCGCCGAGCGGGCCTTCGGCCGCACCCAGCGCCGGCAGTCCTTCACCATCCGCCTGCAGGGTGAGCTCGGTCACCCCGAGCTCTTCGCTTTCACACAGGATGACGGCCTGCATCATCCGATTCTGGAGCTCGCGCACATTTCCGGGCCAGCTGTGTCGCAAAAGCAGCTCTTCCGCTTCCGGGGTCATCTGGCGGATGTTCTTGTGGTACTGGACCGAGAACAGCTCGAGGAAATGGCGCGCCAGATGGAGAATGTCGTCGGGCCG